>JANPNB010000297.1:0-8469 GCA_031427275.1 Alphaproteobacteria bacterium
GTATCGCGAGGCAGCCCAAAGCCGGCAACGCATCCAGACCGTCTTTGCATTGTCCTACGCAGAAACAGCGCTCTTAGTCTTGGTCGGCGCGATTTGGCTCGGTATGGCAGCCGCAAACTCCATATCGGGACCTGTCAGTCGACTTGTTCACGCTGCAGGGCGGGTCGCCGGCGGGGACCTAACGGCGCGCGTTGATGCGGAGTCTGATCCTGAGGAAATCGCGGTTCTGTCCCACGCCTTCAATAATATGACTCGCGACCTTCAGACCCAACAGGAAGCCCTAACCCTAGCGAGCGACGAGGCCAAACAGCGCAGTCAGTTTATCGAGACCGTTCTATCGGAGGTCTCTGCGGGCGTGATCGCCATGGACGTGAGCGGAAAGATTTCAGCGGCGAACCGTCAGGCCGCAAGCTTGTTGGGGCTGCCGGGTGACCGTGGACATGGACTGTTATTGGCGAACGTGGCGCCGGAGGTAGCGGCCGTTGCTGAGTCGGCGAAACTCGGCGGCGAGGCTGAGGCTGAGGTGGATCTCGTGCGAGGCCGCGATACGTACCGGCTGCGCGTTCGCGCGAGCCGAAGCGACGACGGATTGGTTCTGACCTTCGATGACATCACCCGCTTAGTCTCGGCCCAGCGGAATGCCGCGTGGCGCGACGTTGCGCGTCGAATTGCCCACGAAATCAAAAATCCTCTGACTCCGATCCAATTATCGGCGGAGCGCTTACAACGAAAATTCCGCAAAGGTATAGCGAAGGAGGATCTGGATACCTTCGATCGCTGCACCGACACCATCGTGCGCCAGGTTGGTGACATCGGTCGTATGGTCGATGAATTTTCGTCGTTCGCTCGAATGCCTGCGCCCCGATTTGAACAGCAGGACGCCTCAGAACTCCTAAGAGCAGGGGTGTTCGCACAGCGCGTCGCAAGCTCGGATATCGACATTGATCTGATCGAGCCCATGCCGCAGATTAACGTCATCGCTGACGGTCGCATGATCGCCCAGGCGCTGACCAATGTGCTGAAAAACGCGACCGAAGCGATCCATGCTCGACCATCAGGCTCGATGATGCGCGGGCGGATTACCGCAGAACTGGTTGAGGATATGAGCGGTGTTTCGATTATCGTGGAAGACAATGGCATTGGCTTGCCGGCCCGCGATCGGGACCGATTGACCGAACCCTATGTGACCACGCGCGACAAGGGGACCGGCCTGGGCTTGGCAATCGTTAAGCGCATCCTGGAGGATCACGGCGGGGAGCTAATCTTGACAGATGCGGTCAGCGAGACGGGTGCCCGGGCCGTCCTAAGGTTTCCGGCGACCGCCATCGCGCCACCCAGTCCAAATCCCAATCAACTTAGATCTGAGGCTATCTAATGTCTGCTGACGTACTGGTCGTCGATGATGAAGCCGATATTCGCGATCTCGTGGCAGGGATCCTGTCAGATGAAGGCTATGCCGTCCGCACCGCCAATGATTCAGAGTCGGCGCTAGCCGCCATCCGTGCGCGCAAACCCGCGATCCTTGTTCTGGATATCTGGATGCAAGGTGGCGGCATGGATGGGTTGGAATTGCTTGATTTGGTCAAGACTTTGGACGTCGACCTCCCTGTAATTATGATCTCCGGGCACGGAAATATCGAAACCGCCGTCAGTGCCATCAAACGCGGCGCATATGAATTCCTAGAAAAGCCGTTCAAGTCGGACCGGTTACTCCTCGTCACCGAGCGAGCCCTCGAGGCAGCGTCTTTGAAGCGCGAAAACCGCCGCCTCCGGGCTCAGACAATAACGCCCGAAGGCTTGATCGGAAAATCTGTCGCAACTCAACAACTGCGCGGGCTGATAGCAAAGCTTTCGGGAGCCAATAGCCGGGTTTTGATCGTGGGACCTCCAGGGGCCGGCAAAGAAACGGTGGCTCGGCTCATTCATAACGGCAGCGCACGGGCCAAAAGTGAGTTTGTCGCCATCAGCGCTGCAGGCATGACGCCGGAGCGTGTGGATCTCGAACTCTTCGGGGAAGAGGCCGAGAACGGTCGCCCGGCCAAGATCGGGGTCTTTGAACGTGCGCACGGCGGGACCCTCTTTCTGGATGAGGTGGCAGATATGCCACGCGAAACCCAGAGTCGTATTCTGCGGGTCTTGGTGGAGCAACGCTTCCGCAGGGTCGGCGGCGGACAGGACGTTCAAGTTGATGTTCGGGTCGTGTCGTCCACCTGCCGAGACTTGCGGGTCGAGATCGCCAGCGGTCGTTTCCGCGAGGACCTTTTCCATCGTCTGAACGTTGTTCCCGTTAGCGTGCCAGGTCTATCAGAGCGTCGCGAAGACATCCCGGAACTGGTTGAGTTTTTCATCCAACGCATTTGCCAGGCCACTGGCATGACAAGCCGACGTCTGGCGGATGATGCCTTAGCGACCCTGCAGGTCCGACAGTGGCCGGGGAACCTCAGTCAATTGCGCAACAATATCGAGCGGATGCTGATCCTGACTTCGGGTGACCCGTCGGAGTTGATCAGTGCCGACATGATGCCTGGCGATGCCTCCAATACCGACCAAGCGATTACGCTGGGTGCTGAGCGGATAATATCGTTACCCCTCCGAGAAGCGCGCGAAGTGTTCGAGCGAGAGTATCTGAACGCCCAGATGTTGCGGTTCTCCGGCAACATTTCCCGCACCGCGACCTTCATCGGCATGGAAAGATCAGCCCTGCACCGCAAACTCAAGTCCCTTGGGCTATCAGGTGGCCGGACAGTCGAAGAGGAGATCCTTTGATGGGGCGCATCGCCTACGTGAATGGACGTTATGAGAGACATGGCGAGGCGGCTGTTCACATCGAAGACCGGGGGTATCAGCTAGGCGATGCCGTTTATGAGGTTTGGGCCTTATTTGATGGCAAGTTGGCGGATGCTGAAGGCCATTTCACACGCCTCGCCCGCAGTCTGAGTGAACTCAAAATCGCTATGCCCATGAGCCGTGCCGCGCTTGAAACAGTCTTGCACGAAACTGTAAGACGAAATCGGGTTCGGGAGGGCATGGTCTATTTGCAAGTTAGCCGGGGGGTCTCTCCGCGCGATCATGCGTTTCCGACCCGTGCGGTCCCACCCGCTGTCGTCGTGACTGTCAAAGCCGTCGATCGCATCAGCGCGGAGGCAAGGGCCGCAAGGGGTGTCACGGTCATCACCACGCCGGAGAACCGGTGGGGCCGCTGTGACATCAAGACCGTGGGCCTATTGCCAAACGCCTTGGCGAAGCAAAACGCTAGGGAGAGGGGCGCGGCAGAAGCATGGTTCGTCGACGAGATGGGCCTGGTCACCGAGGGGGCTTCGTCCAACGCGTGGATCGTCGACGCGGAGAGTGTACTCCGCACCCGAAGCACCAATGCCAATATCTTAGGCGGCGTCACGCGCATGACTCTGCTAGATGTCATTGCCAAGGAAGGCATGCAGGTCGACGAACGGGCCTTCACACCGGCTGAAGCCAAGCAGGCCAAGGAAGCCTTCATTTCAGGGGCAGGGGCCCTTATCTTGCCGGTCGTGGCTGTCGATGGGGAACCTGTCGGCGATGGGAAGGTTGGGCCCGTGGCGACGCGGCTCCGGCGACTTTATATTGAGCAAGCGCGAAGAACGGCGATCTGATCGTTCTAGGCGATTGCTTTCGTCACAAACGGTGGGCTAGCTACAGACTGAATGTGTGTGGATACGGCCTTCGTGTCCGAAATCAGAAAAAGGGCGATAAGCCATGTCGAATGAAAAGAAACAAAACCTGCAGGATACGTTCCTGAACAGTGTGCGCAAAACCAAGACGCCACTCACGATCTTCCTAGTCAACGGCGTCAAGTTGCAGGGTGTTGTCAGTTGGTTTGATAATTTCTGCGTCCTGCTCCGCCGTGATGGCCAGTCGCAACTGGTCTACAAACACGCCATTTCCACCATTATGCCGGCTCTGCCTGTACAATTGTATGAGCCTGGGGAAGACGAGATCGATTGACTACCAAATCCGTTGACCGTGAGGCACCGCCTCAAGGGGCCCTTGTTATTCACCCTGAACGTGAGGGCAGGGGAACAGCCCGGAGCTCCCGCGCAAGGTTGGACGAGGCCATCGGTCTGGCGTTGGCGCTTGACCTTGAGATTCGCGATGGCATCACTGCGCCGCTTCGCAAGCGAACGCCCGCAACCCTCTTTGGATCTGGAAAGGTCAAAGAGATTGGCGAGTTGTGCGAGCGTTTGGACGCCAGCGTAGCCATTGTCGACGATGCTCTGACTCCGGTCCAGCAGCGCAACTTGGAGAAGGCGTGGCAGGTCAAGGTCATTGATCGCACTGGGTTGATCTTGGAAATCTTCGCCCGCCGCGCTCGCACCAGCGAGGGGCGCCTCCAAGTCGAGTTGGCAAGGCTATCTTACGAAAAGTCCCGCCTCGTGCGCACCTGGACGCACCTGGAACGTCAGCGCGGCGGCTTTGGTGTGATGGGCGGACCGGGCGAAACTCAGATCGAAACAGATCGTCGGCTATTGGCTGAGAAGATCAGTAAGCTGAAGCGCGATTTGGTTGAAGTTCGCCGCACCCGCACCCTACAGCGCGCGGCCCGTCAGAGAGCACCGGTGCCGTCTGTGGCCTTGGTTGGGTACACCAACGCTGGCAAGTCGACGCTGTTCAACCGCCTGACCACCTCCGACGTCGTGGCGCAGGATATGCTGTTTGCCACCCTCGACCCGACATTGCGCACGCTCAAACTGCCCGATGGTCGCCCTGCGATCCTGTCGGACACTGTCGGCTTCATTTCAGACTTGCCTCACGAATTGGTCGAAGCATTCCGCGCCACCCTTGAAGAGGTCAAGGAAGCCGATGTCATTCTGCATGTCCGCGACATCGCCAGCGATGAGACGGCGGCTCAGGCGCAGGACGTTCGAACCGTGCTCACGCGGTTGGGCATCGAACTCGATCAAAAACGCCTCATCGAAGTCTGGAATAAGATTGATCTTCTGCCAGAAGACGACCGCGACGAGGTGGAGAGCGAAGCCCGCCGCACCCTCAACCAGGCCGTGGCGGTGTCTTCTGTTACGGGGGAGGGGTGCGATGCCCTGCTGCAGACGATCGCCCACCTCGTTGACGAGTCCGCGCCAATCGAGGTTCACGCCCCTGCAGGCGAAGGGGCCGCTGTGGCTTGGCTCTACAGGCATGGGCGCGTGATTGATCGCATGACCGAGGATGACGGCGGAACGCGGCTGACTGTGCGACTATCTGATCAAGCCATGGGTCAGTTTGAACAGTTGTTCCCGAGGTCTGTCCTAACGATTCACTGAACTGGTTTCTCGGCCGCCTTTGCCTGATCCCAGAGCGCGTCCATTTCGGCGAGATCTGATTGGGCAGGCGTCTTGCCTCGCCGCGCCAACCCAGCCTCAACAAACCGAAATCGACGGTCAAACTTGGCGTTTGTCGCCCGCAAGGCGTCTTCCGGATCGATGTCCAGAGTCCGAGCGATATTAGCTAAGACAAACAAGACATCGCCCAACTCTTCGCGGGCTTTTGCGCGGTCATCGGCTGCAATCTCGACCTTCAGCTCCTCGACCTCCTCGTCGAGCTTCTCAAGCACCATCGCAATATTGGGCCAGACAAACCCGACACCGGCGGCGCGCTTGGACAGTTTCACAGCCCGGGTCATGGCCGGTAGCCCTTCGGGCACATCATCCAATACGCTCAAGGCCTTCCCCTTGGTCTCCCGCTCTTGAGCCTTGATCGCCTCCCAGGCCTGGGTTTGCTCCAGGCTGGTTCGAGCTCCTGCGTCGGCAAAAATATGCGGATGGCGGCGGATCATCTTGTCACAAATGGCGCGAACCACACTCTCAAAGCGAAAATGCCCAGCCTCTTGAGCCATGCGCGCGTGGAACACGACCTGGAACAACAGGTCGCCGAGTTCATCACGCAAGTCAGTTAGATCGCCCCGCTCGATGGCATCAGCGACCTCATAGGCCTCCTCAATCGTGTAGGGAGCGATGGTGGCAAAGGACTGCTCAAGGTCCCAGGCACAACCCGTTTGCGGGTGGCGCAGTTGCGCCATGATGTTCAACAATTCGTCGATCGAAGCCGGGGGGTTAGGAGTGTCCATGGGCCTCCACGGCGGTTAATGTTTAGCGCTGGGTATCGCCGCGTGCCAGCCGACGAGCGAACCGATCAAACGCGGTGTTAGCGTCGGACCAAGTCGTCGTATAGGGCGCTTGAGTGATATCGGTCTCATACCATTGATAGTGGATTGGGCTGATCGTGCCATCCACCGCAATGGCACGGCCCTCAATCGCCGCGCCGCCCAAGCCAAAGCTTCGCATAGATAGCCCTGGTCGGTTGCTTAACTGTTTGAAAGTCGGCCGATTGGGCTTCGCGTCCACCAAAATCAGTTCCAACCTCGCGCCCTGAAGGACTCCCGTTCGATCTAGTTCCTGCGTCACCTGGCGCGATAATTCTGCAGCCAATTGATCGACATCACGCACACCTAAACTTTTGGCGGCCTCCGCGCGTAATTTGGGTCCGATTTGCACATCGACAAAAGCAGGGTGAGCAAGCGCTGGTGAGGCGAAAAGCAACACTGCGGCGGCAATTGATCGCATGGTCATGGGACATCTCCAGCGTGATACGGCACGTCAACAAGAGAATGTGGCGCTTCAGGGGCACAGCGAGCCTTGACGAACCCTACGGATCGCGAAAAGCATACTGACCTCGTCCCAAGGAGATGGCCATGGCCCATAAGTTTGAAATCTACAAGGATAAGGCAGGCGAGTTCCGCGTGCGCTTCAAGTACAATAGCGAAACGATGTTCTCGACCGAGGGCTATGCCTCAAAGGCTGGCGCTAAGAGCGCTATTGAGTCGATGAAGAAGAATGGCCCAGACGCGCCGATCGACGACACAACCGACTAAGTCCAGGACCAAGGAGGCCCGGTTTGGCGAGCATCTATGACTTCACCGCCCGGGCCGCCGATGGCTCACCTGAGCCTTTGGTAGACTACAAGGGCAAGGTCGTGCTCATCGTGAACACCGCCTCAAAGTGCGGCTTCACACCGCAATATGAGGGACTTGAGGCTCTTTACCGTAGGCGCAAAGATGACGGCTTGGCGGTCCTCGGCTTTCCCTGCAACCAATTCGGAGCGCAGGAACCGGGAGATGCCGCTGAAATCGCAGATTTCTGTTCGCTAACCTATGACGTGACGTTCCCAATCTTGGCTAAGGTCGAGGTCAATGGCCCCAAAGCCGACCCGCTGTTTGCGTTTCTCAAGACGGAGAAGCGTGGAGTGCTTGGCAGCACCGCGATTAAATGGAATTTCACCAAATTCCTGATCGGCCGAGACGGGCAGGTCCTTGAACGCTTTGGCCCAACCACCACGCCGACTCAGTTGGAAGGCGCTGTGGCGCGAGCATTGGCGGCTTAGCGAAGGGAAGATTGAGGCACCATCGGTTTTTGTGTATACATACGAAATGCCAAATGGATACACATCATGCGAACAAACATTGTGATCGACGATGATTTGATGGCCCAAACCCTCAGGGCCACTGGGCTCAAGACCAAACGCGAGGCCGTGGAGCTGGGCTTGCAAACGCTGCTTCGCCTTCGTGCTCAGGAACAGGTTCGCGACTTTCGCGGAAAGCTGCCTTGGGTGGGTGATCTCGAAACCTTGCGCGCTGACAGGTGATCTTGGTCGATTCGAGTGTGTGGATCGACTACTTCCGCGGCACCAACACGCCTCAAGCTGACAAGCTCGATGCCCTGCTCGGTGCTGAACCCTTGGCAACAGGAGACGTGGTCCTGACGGAAGTCTTGCAGGGCTTCCAAAGACAGACTGACTTCGACACCGCCCTTAGTTTGATGAGCAGGTTCGAGATCATTGATATCGGTGGCACCAACATCGCGGTCCAGGCTGCCCGGAACTTCCGAACCCTGCGCGGGCTTGGGGTAACAGTCCGAAAGACTATCGATACCCTCATTGCCACCCGGTGCATCGAGGATAACCACGCCCTGCTGTACAGTGATCGTGATTTCGATCCATTCGTACGGTATCTGGGTCTAATCCCGGCAATGAGTGCGGAGGCGGGAAAATGACTGTTCGTCTCATCATGGCATGCCCCAATCAAGCTCGTGTGCTGGATAATCTCTTCCAACTCTACACCCACGACTTTTCTGAATTCTGGGCGGGAACGGAGCACGGAGAGCTTACAGGGGAGGGCTTCTTTGAACCCTATCCCCACCTCGACAGCTATTGGACAGATCCCAACCGCGAGGCCCTGTTCATTCAGGTGGACGACGCTCTGGTCGGTTTCGTGCTCATCAACGACCGCAGTCACTCGGGTCAACCCTTGGACCACAGCATCGCGGAGTTCTTCGTGGCCCGGAAATATCGCGGGCAGGGGGTCGGTCGCCAAGCCGCCCATGCCGCCTTCGCCCGGCACACGGGCACCTGGGAGACAGCCGTCGCTCGCAAGAACCTTCCGGC
>JANPNB010000298.1:0-51843 GCA_031427275.1 Alphaproteobacteria bacterium
GACAGCTTCGGCGGTCTGGCCTGGCGCACACCGGACGCACCCGCCGCCCAAGCGCGGATCGCCGCCTCCGGCTTCGACGTCTCCGAGGTCCGCAAGGGCCGCAAACCCGGCACCAAGGTGTTCACCGTACGCTCGGGCATAGTCGCAGGCCCAACAATCCTGGTCGAGCAGGGCGCGCTGCCGTGAGGGCGCTGATCCTCGCGCTCAGCCTCTCGGTAACCACCGCGTTCGCTCAGAGCCTCCCCGTCAAACTGCATGACGGCGACACTTGGACCTTCACGGCCAAGCATGAGCGCCTGTCCGATGGCCCTAGATCTCATGACTACACCGTCACCATCACCAAGACCCTCACTTGGCGGGCCGCGTCGGACGGCGCTGGCGGGCTCCTCATGGAACATGTCGGCAGCGTCGCCGAACCCGGCACGGCACCCGAGGCTGCTGCCACCCAGACCCTAACCATTCCCATCAAGTTCACCGTGGATGACGCCCTGGCCCCTAACGGCGTGGTCAACGTCGATGAGGTGCGCGCGGCCACCCGCAAGCTGCTCACCGACACTGGCGTGACCGAGACCGACTTTCAACAGATGATCAAAGCCAGCCCCGGCATCCTCGACCAAACTGCCATGACCTTGATCAGCCGCGAGTTGGGGCTGCTGGGTCGCATCCAAGGCACCAACCTCAAGAAGGACCTACCCGTCCATCAGGAGGACGAGGTGCCCAACCCCATCGGCGGCCCGCCGCTCCGGTCGCGGATTACCTATGAGCTTCTGGACTATGATGCCGACTATGGCCGCGCCGTGATCAACTGGAAGGCTGAAGTTGACCTGGTTTCCTTGCGCGACAGCCTGGCTGAGCTCGTCAACAGCGTGGCACAGGATCAGCGAGCGGAAGCCCAGGCCCAACTGGCCAAGATGAAGCTTGAGATTGTCCGCATGTGTCGCGGCGACATCGACATCGCCTCCGGCCTGGCCACCAAACTGATTTGCCGCAATCGCACAGCCGTGACCGAAGACGGAAATGTCAGCCAGACTTTCGACCGCTGGGAAATCACCCAGAGCCTGCCGGGAAAGCCCCAATGAAAGCCTTCACTCAGCTCGATGCCAAGATCGTGCCGCTTCAGATCGCCAATGTCGATACCGACCAGATCATCCCTAAACAGTTCCTCAAGACCGTCGAGCGCGAGGGTCTGAGCAAGGGCCTGTTCTACGATTTCCGCTTCGATGAGGCGGGTCAGGAAAAGCCCGACTTCGTGCTCAATCGCCCGGAATATAAGGGCGCGGGCGTGCTGGTCGCCGGGGACAATTTTGGCTGCGGCTCCTCGCGCGAACATGCTCCCTGGGCGCTACTAGACTTCGGGATCAGCTGCGTGATCTCCACCAGCTTTGCTGACATCTTCTACAATAACTGTTTCCAGAACGGTCTGCTGCCGGTGGTGCTGAAGCAGGACGAGGTACAGGCCCTGATGGAAGAAGCCAAGGGCGGCAATCACCTGGTTACCGTCGACCTGACCACCCAAACCGTCGTCTCGCCCTCCGGACAGCGCTTCGAATTTCAGATCGACCCGCAGCGCAAGATCAAGATGCTGAACGGCCTTGATGCCATCGGCGAGACCTTGGTCGCCGCAGCCGATATCGACGTTTACGAGAGCAAACGGGCCTTGGATAAACCTTGGCTGGAAAGAGGGGGGCTCGAACGCGCATGACGCTGATCATCGCCGGGACGGTCCGCGTGCCGCCTGAAAACATCGAGGCCTTCAAGCCCCATATGCTGGCCATGCTGAGCGCCAGTCGGGCCGAGGATGGCTGTTTCGAATATGCCTATGCCCAGGACATTGCCGATCCCGGCCTGATCCGAGTCTATGAAGCTTGGCGCGATCAGGCCGCGTTGGACGCCCACTTCCAAACCTCGCACATGGCGACTTGGCGTTCCCATTGGCCCAAGTTCGGGCTTTCCGACCGTAACCTCATGGCCTACGAGACCGCCTCGCATCGCCAACTCTAGAGACGCCTCATGACCGACCTCCTCCTTCTGCCCGGTGATGGCATCGGACCAGAAGTGACCGCCCAGGTCCGCCGGGTCGCTGAGCACCTGACGCCAGACCTCTCGATTGAAGAGCGCCTGTTCGGCGGCTGCTCCTTCGACGCCCACGGCACCCCGCTCACCGATGAGACGCTCACTGCGGCTAAGGCATCAAAAGCTGTGCTGATGGGCGCCGTCGGCGGCCCACAATGGGCCGGAGCCCCGCGCGACAAGCGCCCGGAGGCGGGCTTGCTCGCCCTGCGCGCCGGCATGGAAGTGTTCGCCAACCTCCGCCCCGCCCTTTGCTTCCAGCCGCTCGCCGATGCGTCGAGCCTCAAGCGCGAACTGGTCGAGGGTCTCGATTTCATGATTGTCCGCGAGCTGACCGGCGGCATCTATTTCGGCAGCCCCCGGTTCATCGAGGACCTGCCAGGCGGCGGCCAGCGGGCCGTGGACACCCAGGTCTATACCACCATGGAGATCGAGCGCGTCGCCCGAGTGGCCTTCGAACTGGCTAGGGGTCGCCGCAACAAGGTCCACTCCGCCGAGAAATCCAATGTTATGGATAGCGGCCTGCTCTGGCGCCAGGTGGTCACGGCTCTGCACGCCCGGGACTATGCCGACGTCCAACTAGAACACATCTTGGCCGACAACGCCGCCATGCAGATCGTTAAGGCCCCCAAACAGTTTGACGTTATGGTCACCGACAATCTGTTTGGCGACATCCTGTCCGACGCTGCGGCCCAGCTGACGGGATCACTCGGCATGTTACCCTCGGCCGCCCTGGGTCTACCGGGCAAACCCGGTCTCTATGAGCCCATTCACGGCTCGGCACCTGACATCGCCGGGCAGAGCCTGGCCAACCCGCTGGCCGCGATCCTCAGTTTTGAGATGGCCCTGCGTTGGTCCCTGGATCGCGTGACCTTGGCTGACAAGCTGCTGGGAGGCGTCATCAAGGCCTTGGAGGACGGCGCGCGCACGCGCGACCTCGGAGGTTCGCTTACCACCACAGAAATGGGCGATGCGGTCTTGGCGGCGCTCTAAAGCCGTCGATACTCCAAGGCTGACCCGTCCTTCAGCTTACCGCTGAGGCCCGACCAGACGCCAAATTGATCATACCAATCGTCAATCTCGGCTTCACCCCGCACCGACCACCGGACGGCAGAGGTGCCTCGGCCATTGGAAAGTTTGATGGAGGTGTCGGGCTTTCGGATCGCGGTGACCTTGAGGAGCTTTCCCTCCTGGGGATTGAACAGGGGCGAGCCGAAGACTTCAGGATTCCAGTGGGTGAAGGGCAAGGTGTCAGCTGCGACGATCAGCTTTCCCGATCCGGTTTCAACCACGAGGCTGCGCTCTGTTCGTCGGGCACTGACCTTTTGCCGCTTACCGTTGGCGTCGGTCGTGGTCTCCAGGCTGGCAAACCGACCGCCAGCCCAGCGCTCCACTGCATGATGTCGATAGCGATAGACGGGCACCGGTCCAAGCTTCACCGACATCTGCACATCAGTCGTCACAACCGGGGAGGCCCCATCGCCACCAAAGACCATGAGGTGGGAGCCGACTTTGGCTCCGTTTCGGAAGATTGCAAATTCGAGCTTTTTGCTGGTCGGCGCGGCAGCTTTGGCGACAGCGGTGGACGCCAACGCCAAGCCAGTCGCCAGCATCGTTCGCCTAGACAGATCCCTGGCCGTATGTCCTTGAGACATGGAGACTCCAATTGATCTTATGACTACGTGCCAACGCCGCGAACAGATGCAATCTTGGTTGCCAAACCTAAGCTCGCTCAGCGATGTTGCCGATAGGTAAAGGAACACGCGTCATGCCGCCCTCGCCTGCCCATTGGTTGGTCAAGTCTGAACCGACAAAGTACGCATTCAGCGACCTGCAACGCGACGGCAAGACCATGTGGGACGGGGTGCGCAACAATCAGGCGGCACTGTATCTCAAGGCGATGCGCATGGGCGACCAAGCGTTCTTCTATCATTCCCAAGAGGGATTGGCTGTTGTCGGGATCGCTGAGGTTGTTCGCGAGGCATTTCTAGATCCCACCGATCCGGCGGGCCGCTTTGTTGCGGTGGAGTTTGCCCCAGTGCGGCTGCTTCCCAAACCGGTGACCTTGGCTCAGATGAAGGCCGAACCCGCTCTTTCAGCCATGGCCATGTTCCGTCAGTTCCGTCTATCGGTGTGTCCTGTGACACCGCAAGAGTGGACAACCATTTTGGCGATGGGCGGGGAAAGCAGCGACTAACATTGCGGTTGTGCCCGCCAGGGCGTAGAGGATCGCTCCGCTTTTGAGATGGAGAAACTGCGATGGGCTACCGCGTCGCTGTCGTCGGTGCCACAGGCAATGTGGGCCGCGAAATGTTGAATATCCTGGAGGAACTTGAGTTCCCCATCGATAAGATTCACGCCATCGCTAGCCGCAAATCTATCGGCGTCGAAGTGTCGTTCGGCGACAAGATCATCAAATGTGAAGACATCGCGCAGTTCGACTTTTCGACCGTCGATTTAGTTTTGATGAGCGTTTCGGGGGCGTTCTCTAAGGAATGGGCGGCCAAGATCGGTGAGGCTGGACCCATCGTGATCGACAATTCGTCGGCCTGGCGGATGGACCCTGACGTTCCCCTGATCGTGCCTGAGGTGAACCCTGACGACGTGGAATGGGCCGACCGCAAGAACATCATCGCCAATCCCAACTGCTCCACCGCTCAGCTGGTGGTGGTCTTGAAGCCCTTGCATGAGCGCGCCAGGATCAAGCGGGTGGTTGTCTCGACCTACCAATCGGTGTCGGGTGCCGGCAAGGACGGCATGGACGAATTGTGGGATCAGACCAAGGGCGTGTTCGTTCTGGGTGCCCCGGAACCGAAGAAGTTCCCCAAGCAGATTGCCTTTAACGTCATCCCCTTCATCGGATCGTTCAACGACGACGGCTATACCGACGAAGAGTCCAAGATGTGGAACGAGACCCACAAGATGATCGATCCAGAGATCAAGCTGACCGTCACCTGCGTGCGGGTGCCTGTGATGGTCGGTCACTCGGAGTCGGTGAATATCGAGTTTTTTGAGCCACTTGATGAAGATGAAGCGCGCGACCTGCTCCGCGAGAGTCCAGGCATCGTGGTGATCGATCAGCGGACCGACAAGGGCTATATGACCCCGAAAGAGGCGCAAGGTGAATTCCCGGTCTTCGTCAGCCGTATTCGCAACGACCCGACCGTCGAGTACGGCTTGAACATGTGGGTGGTGGCCGACAACCTGCGCAAAGGCGCGGCCCTCAACGCCGTCCAAATCGCCCAACTGCTGCATGAGCGGGGCCTGATCAAACAGGCCGTCCCCGCCTAGGGCGGGCGTGCCGCCGCAAACCCCAGCGACGCCACTGATCGCCGGCGTCGTTTGCTACCTGTTCTGGGGGTTTGCGCCCCTAGTGTTCCAGTCTATCGGCCGTTACGGCGTCGGCTCTTGGGAAATCTTGGCTCATCGCAGCCTATGGGGCGTGCCCGTCGCCCTTTTGTTCGTCGTGATGGCACGGCAGGGGGATCAGGTTTTGCGCGTCCTGCGCAATCCGCCGGTCTTGGCGGGCCTAGCGTTTTCCGCTCTGCTAATCGGAGCCAATTGGGCGCTCTATGTTTGGGCGGTGAATGCGGGAAATGTGCTGGAGGCCAGCCTCGGCTACTACCTGACACCCTTGCTGAACATGCTGGCTGGTGTGGTCATCTTTCGTGAGCGGTTTGATAAGATCGGGGTCACTGCCGTCCTGTTGGCGGTGGGCGGGATCGTTTTGCAAGGATTGGCCCTAGGCCATCTGCCCTGGATATCCCTTATCCTTGCCGCGTCCTTTGGGGCCTATGGCGTAGTGCGCAAATTGATCACTGCAGACGCGCAGACCGGCCTGCTTATCGAGTGCCTGTATCTGGCGGTTCCCGGCGCGATCTATCTGGCTTGGATGGCCCAGCATGGCGGCGGTCACTTCGGGACCAACCTGCCGGTGTCAGCGTGGCTGATCGCCTGCGGCCCCATCACAGCGGTGCCGCTGGTCCTATTCTCCTGGGCAGCACGGCGATTGCCCCTGTCGACCCTGGGTTTTCTGCAATTCATCGGACCGACCATCGGTTTTGCCATCGGCATTGCCGAAGGTGAGGCCTTCACCCCGCTACGCGCCCTATCCTTCGCCCTGATCTGGGGCGGAGCCGCTGTCTTCATCTACGGAGCTTGGCGCAGAACGCGTGTCCTGACCCCGGCCGCCGTATAGCTTTAGTAGCGATAGTGATCCGGTTTAAACGGGCCAGTGGTAGGCACACCGATATAGTCGGCTTGATCCTTCGATAGGGTGGTCAGCTTAGCGCCCAGCTTGCCCAGGTGCAGCATGGCCACTTTCTCATCCAGGTGCTTAGGCAGGGTATAGACCTGCGTCTGATACTTCGCCCCGTTGGTCCATAACTCCATCTGAGCCAGGGTCTGGTTGGTGAAGGACGCGCTCATCACAAAGCTGGGGTGGCCGGTTGCATTGCCTAGGTTCACTAGGCGGCCCTCAGACAACAGGATGATCTTCTTACCGTCCGGAAACTCGATGTGGTGCACCTGATCCTTGATCTGGTCCCATTTGAAGTTTTTCAGGCCGGCGACTTGGATCTCTGAGTCGAAGTGGCCGATATTGGCGACGATGGCGTTGTTCTTCATGGCGCGCATGTGATCGACGGTCAGCACGTCTTTGTTGCCGGTAGCGGTGATGAAGATGTCGGCCTTGTCGGCGACGTCTTCCATAGTCTGGACTTCGTAGCCCTCCATGGCCGCCTGTAGGGCACAGATGGGGTCAACCTCGGTAACGATCACCCGTGCGCCGCCATTGCGCAGCGAGGCCGCAGAACCCTTGCCCACATCGCCGTAACCCAGGACCACGGCGACCTTGCCGGAAAGCATCACATCGGTGCCGCGTCGGATCGCGTCCACCAAGCTCTCACGGCAGCCATAGAGATTGTCGAACTTCGACTTGGTGACGCTGTCATTGACGTTGATCGCCGGGAACGGCAACTCGCCGCGCTCGGCCATTTGGTATAGGCGGTGGACGCCCGTGGTGGTCTCTTCCGATACGCCCTTACACGCATCGCGGATCGCCGAATAGAAGCCGGGCTTTTCCTTCAGGTAGCGCTTCATCACCGCATAGAGGGCTTCTTCTTCCTCGTTCTGCGGATTGTTCAGCACCGAGGCATCCTTCTCTGCCTTGGGGCCGAGTACGCAGAGCAAGGTCGCGTCGCCGCCATCGTCCAGGATCAGGTTGGGATAACCGCCATCGGACCATTCAAAGATCCTGTGCGCATAGTCCCAGTATTCCAGCAGGTTCTCGCCCTTGATGGCAAAGACCGGCGTGCCATTGGCCGCAATAGCTGCGGCAGCATGGTCCTGGGTTGAGAAAATGTTGCACGAGGCCCAGCGCACATCCGCACCCAGGGCTTCCAGTGTCTGGATCAGCACGGCGGTCTGAATGGTCATGTGTAGAGAGCCAGCAATCCGCGCGCCCTTCAGCGGCTGGGCCGCGCCAAACTCTGAGCGAAGCGCCATCAGGCCGGGCATTTCAGTTTCCGCGATGGCGATTTCTTTGCGACCAAAGTCAGCCAGGGAAATGTCTTTCACCACATAGTCGGTCATCGGGTCGTCCTGTCGGGGGGTGGAGATTTGGGGCTCTATAGCCGCTGACCAGTCTTCTCGCAAGGAACATATAAGGAAGTCTTTATATGAGCTGAACCAAATCGCCCTTCGCGAGTTGTCTCATAGATTTCCCAGCTGACTCTAGACGCGTCAGGTTCTTGTCGCGCCGCATTTGAAGCAGGCGCTCTGCGACCCGGCGCTCGGGTGCGGGCAGGGTCAGGTGCTCAACAATTCTGGCGGCCACGGCGGCATCATTGAGGTCGCCTAGCGCGTCTTGAAGTGCCTTCACCCGCCCGAGCAGACCTGGGCCGGTCTTCATCAAAGGTGCAAACGCTTCGGCGCTGTAGCGGAGTTTCTTGGCCGCGATCCTCAGGCTGTGGCGCTCGGTATCACTGAGGCTGTGAAGGTCAGCGCCCCGTTTCAAGACGCGCTTCAGGGCCCGCTTCAAGACCTTGGAGGCAAAAGTGCCAATCGAAGGCTTTTGCGAGGCGTGTTCGAGCCATTCACCGGCCTCGATCCAAGCTGACGCCTCCAGGGCCAAGTCACGAAAGCGTTTTGATCTGAGCGCTTCAATAGCCTGGGCGTGAGCCTTCTGCCTTTCGGTTTCGACTACGGCGAAAAAAGTCGGATCGGCTATATCAAGCTGAGCGTTATCGCGGGCGAAAACATCAAGGTCGCGGGCTTGGTCGCAGGCACTCAGCAGCCATTTAAGTTCGACCTGGATAGACGATCGTTGGTGGTCGGCCGCTACCTTCCTGAAACTCGACATGGCACTGCGCAATCGCCGCACGCCGATCCGCAATTGGTGCAGGGCCTCAACCCCGTCGCAGGCCCGCAAAACAGTCGCGCAACTGGTTATCTGGGCTAGCGCATCGCGTGCCATCTGTTGGAACGCCGCAGCTAGGCTGTGCTTGGCGGTGAGCTTGGCCCGGGGCCGCTTCCACGGTTCCACGGCGCGACGGCTGATCAAGGATTGACCCTGCGCGGCCTTACTCTCCAAACTGAGATAGAGCGGGGCAGCGGCACCTAAAAGCCGCCCGAGTTCGAACAGGGCTCGCGGCGAACCCTCCTTTAGTTCCAGCTCGACCTCACAAATGGTCTGCTTGCAGGCTTTGGCGACAATCTCACCCTCATCCAAGGCCAATTCGATCTGAGCGCCATCAAAGAGCAGGACTCGCGAACGGCGCTGCACGGTGACCACGAAAACCGGCTCGAGCCTGCGTCGCTGATCTGATTTCAGCGCCTTTTTCAAAGCTTTTTGATTCAGATCCAAACCCTCGGGTGGTGCTGGGGTCTCATATTCTTGGCGCGAGAGCCCTTCTCCGATTTTCAGGGTCTGCAATCGCCCCTTGCCGTCATCGCGTAAACGCAAAGCTGCTTGGCTGCTGGCTAGGTCCCTATCGGGGGTATCGAAATAGGTGGCGATCAGCTTTCGGCTGTCCAGGCCTTCCCCCGGCGATCCGCCCAAGACTGCGGCCAAGTCGGCGGGGTCGGCCAGGAACTTCAGTTCAATTTCGACGCTCAACGGTCTGCCTCGAGTGAACACAAGATAGCCCCGCCTATACGCTATCAGCAGACCCCGACTTGAGACAGGTCAAGGATGGCGACTCCGCAGCCTTTGTGGGCTAGCGCGCGCCGTCAAGCAGTCCTATCAGGCAGGTCACCTCCACTCCAAGAGCCCACATGTCGCCCATAATTTCCGTGCAGAACCTGTCAAAGACCTATGCAGGGGGTTTTGCAGCACTGAGCGGCGTTGATCTCGACATCCGCAAAGGCGAAATCTTCGCGCTGCTGGGGCCCAATGGAGCCGGCAAGACCACCCTGATCAGCATCATCTGCGGCATCGTTAATCCGAGCTCGGGACGGGTGCTCGCTGATGGCCACGATGTGGTGGCTGAGTTTCGCGCCGCGCGTCGAAAAATCGGACTGGTGCCGCAGGAACTAAACACCGACGCCTTCGAAAGCGTTTGGGACACCATTAAATTCAGCCGTGGCCTATTTGGTAAGCCTCCCAATCCCGCCTATCTCGAGAAAGTGCTTCGCGACCTGTCCCTCTGGGACAAGAAGGACGAGAAGATTATGGCGCTGTCGGGGGGTATGAAGCGCCGCGTGATGATCGCCAAAGCCCTGAGCCATGAACCCCAAATCCTGTTCCTGGACGAGCCGACAGCCGGTGTTGATGTCGAACTGCGCCGCGATATGTGGGAAATGGTCAGGGCGCTACGCGAAAGCGGCGTCACCATCATCCTGACGACCCATTATATCGAAGAGGCAGAGTTAATGGCCGACCGGATCGGCGTGATTTCAGGCGGCAAGATCATCCTGGTCGAGGACAAGACCGCGCTGATGGAAAAGCTTGGGAAGAAGCAGCTGACCCTGACGCTTCAATCGCCGCTTCTGGCCATTCCGGCTGATCTGGCGCGCGAACCCCTGACCCTGTCGGCAGATGGGCTAGAGTTGATTTACACCTTTGATGCCGCTTCCGACCGAACCGGCATTGCCGCCCTTCTGCGCCGATTGGGCGAGTACGGAATCGACTTCAAAGATTTGAAGACCAAGGAAAGCTCTTTGGAAGAGATTTTTGTCAGCCTCGTGAGCCACCGGTCATGAACATCTATGCGATCGCGGCGATCTATCGGTTCGAGCTGGCCCGCACCTGGCGCACCTTGCTTGGCTCCATCGCCTCTCCAGTAATTTCGACCTCGCTCTATTTCATCGTCTTCGGAGCCGCCATTGGCTCACGTATGGCCAAGATTGATGGGGTTTCTTATGGAGCCTTTATTGTGCCGGGCTTGATCATGTTGTCGATCCTGACCGAGAGCATTTCCAATGCCAGTTTCGGAATCTACATGCCGAAGTTCTCCGGCACGATTTATGAGGTGCTCTCGGCCCCGATTTCGGCGCTTGAGATCGTGCTGGGCTATGTGGGAGCTGCGGCGACCAAGTCGGTGATCCTGGGTGCCGTGATCATGGCCACAGCACGCCTGTTCGTACCTTTCGAAATTGCCCATCCCTTGGTGATGGTAAGTTTTCTTGTGCTGACCTCCATCACCTTCTCGCTCTTCGGTTTCGTGGTGGGGGTGTGGGCTGATAGTTGGGAGAAGCTGCAGATCGTGCCGATGATGATCGTCACGCCCCTGACCTTCCTAGGCGGCAGCTTTTACTCGATCAATATGTTGCCGGGCATCTGGCCCAAGATCGCGCTGTTCAATCCCGTCGTCTATCTAGTGTCTGGATTCAGATGGGCCTTCTACGGGATTTCCGACGTCGCGGTGGGGGTCAGCCTAGCTGCGACCTTCGGCTTCATGCTGCTGTGCCTAGCGGCGATCACTTGGATCTTCAGGACCGGCTATAAGTTGAAGACTTAAGGAGGCTCACTCGTCCTCGCCAAAGCGCTCGGCTACCAGGACTTGCAGAGCGGCTACGGCATCGACAGCTTGCGGGCCCTGGGCGTCAATCTCAATGCAGCAGCCGATACCAGCGGCCAACATCATCAGGCCCATTATCGAACGCGCATCGACCGTATGACCATCCTTAGAGACCGTGACTTCGGCATCGAAGGTCGCCGCAAGCTTGACGAATTTGGCCGAGGCCCGCGCATGCAGGCCTTTTTTGTTGAGGATGTCGACGGTCGCCCGTGCGCTCACTTATCGCCCGCCAGCACGTAGGAGGCGACCGAGATGTATTTGCGCCCCGCGTCCTGAGCGTGCGCAACGCTGTCTTCTAGGGAGCACTTGGTCCGGACACTGGCCAGCTTGATCAACATGGGCAGGTTCAGCCCGGCAATGACCTCAGCCTTGGTCTGTTCCATCACCGAGATTGCGAGGTTGGACGGCGTACCGCCAAACATGTCGGTCAGCAGAATCACCCCGGCGCCAGTATCAACCTCGGCACAGGCCGCCAGGATATCCTTCCTGCGCTTCTCCATATCGTCCTCGGGACCAATACAGATTGCCGCGACGCCGGCTTGAGGGCCGACGACATGCTCCATGGCCAGAACGAACTCTTTGGCTAGGCGTCCGTGCGTAACGATCACCAGACCGATCATATCAATACTCTCAACGGGAATCCCCACCCGGCTGCGGCGTTAAGGCCTCCGCGCGGGCGTCTAGATACGCTCCTTCTTCGTCGGCTCCAAGTCACCTCAGTGCGCGACCTATTTTCGCAAGGCTGGAACCCTCCAGCAGGGGCAACACCAAGTGGGGGAGCTGTAACCCTAGATAGATGAACTTGTCCGCGCCCGGCAGCCGCTCAGGCGTGCCATCGGCGACGGACAACTGGATGGCGCAGTACGGCAAACTTGGCTCAAACACCACGTCCAGGCCCCTCACCTCGATCTTTCCGGCCAAGGCGTCCGGCGCACGGCCATAGAGTTCGCCGCGCGAAATCCAGATCAGGGTACGATCATCAGCCACCAGCCGCCACCCAGCCTCGATCATGCGCAGCGCCAGATCGCTCTTTCCCGCGCCTGATGGTCCGGTGATTAGAACGCCCCGCCATCTGGCCTTTTCATAAGCCGCCATCAGCCCGGCATGCAGGATCACCGCTTGGCTTCCGGCAGTGTGGCGACGAAACGCGCGCCAAGCACGGTACCATCCTCGGCTGTTCGGTTCTCTGCGTGAAGGGTTCCGCCCTGAGCCTCGACGATCTGGCGCGCGATCGATAGGCCTAGGCCAGAATTACCGCCAAACGCTGAGCCTTTCGGTCGCGACGTGTAGAACCGTTCAAACACCGTCTCGAGGTTGTCGAGTGGAATGCCGGGCCCATCGTCATCGACCGTGACCACGGCCTCGCTGCGGCTGCGGCTGCGGTCCAGACTGACGCGGACCTCGCCCCCGGTGCTGCTAAAGGATCTGGCGTTATCGATCAGATTGCGAACCACCTGGCCCAACGGCCCCTCACGGCCAGAAACCATGACGGGCTCTAGGCCGTCGGGCGGGACATAGGTGACCGATACCTCACCAGGACGGATCGAGACTTCATAGACCTGGACAATATCGCCGAGCAGCTTGCCCAAATCAAAGGCTCGCGGATCCTCTCGCGACAATTCAGCGTCTAGTCGCGAGGCATTGGAGATGTCTGTGACCAGCCGGTCAAGACGCTGAACATCATTCTTCAGAATACCGAGCAACCGGTCGCGGGCCGCCGGGTCTGTGACCAAGTCAAGCGTCTCAACAGCCGACCGCAACGAAGTCAGTGGATTTTTGATCTCGTGGGCGACATCGGCGGCAAAACGTTCAATGGCCCCCATTCGCTCGGACTGCGCGTCTGTCATAGCCTCCAGGGCCCGGGTGAGGTCGCCGAGTTCATCATCGCGCTTGGCGATGTCCGGTAAAGAGATCGAACGGGCTTTGGACAGTCTTACCCGGTCGGCCGCGTCGGCGAGCCGTCGAACCGGAAGCGCGATTAGTGTGTTGAGCAGCAGCGACGAAACAAAGGTCACGGCGATAGACAGCAGGATGAACGGGAGCAGAGCGGCCCGTTGCCGGGCGATCGTCTCGTCCACGTCATTGGCCTGGAGGGTCAGCACCCCCAAGACTGCGCGCACGTGCTGGATCGGTATGGATACCGAGACCACACGCTCGCCATCCTCAGCGACACGCATGCCAGCCATATGTCGGCCCGTTAGGGCTTGTCCCACCTCATAGGTCAGGGCTGCGTCGACCGCAGGGGTTGGCAGAGGCTTTGGCGCTTTGAACTGGAGATTGACGCCAGCTTCGTCCCGCGGTTTGGCGGGTGGCAGCACCTTCCATTCGACCCGATCTGCCACCCAATAGCTGTCGGCGATCAAGTGACCCTGTTTGTCGAACAATCGTGCCCGCTGGGTGCGGGGGTTGGACAACAGTTGGAGGATCTGGCTGGCGTAACCTGGGTCCATGGAGGGTGTGGGTTCGCCGACGGTTGCGGCCTGATCAATGATCGTGGCGATCAATTCGCCCTGGGTGCTCAGGCTGTCGATCCGGGCAATCACCAACCCGCGCCGCAGTTCGTTCAACACCAGGGCCCCAACGATTAAGATCGCCAGCCCCAACATATTGAGCACGATGATTAAACGCCCCAGGCGCGAGCCTGGCAGCCATCTTAACCAGACCGGCTCGTCAGAGCCGCGGTCAGGACTCGCGGTATCGGTATCCGACGCCATAGAGGGTTTCGATTGCGTCGAACTCAGGGTCGACCTCACGGAACTTTTTCCGCATGCGTTTGATATGGCTGTCGATGGTGCGGTCATCAACATAGACCTGATCGTCGTAGGCCGCGTCCATCAGGTTGTCGCGGCTCTTCACGAACCCTGGCCGCTGAGCCAAGGATTGCAGCAGCAAGAACTCAGTGACCGTTAGTTTGACCGGGAGACCGCCCCAGAGACAGTCGTGGCGCGCCGGGTCCAGCGTCAGCTTACCGCGCTGCATCGCGCGCGCGCCAGCCTCGGCTGTGGGGGTAGGCGCGTCTTCACCATCGGCTCCGGTGCGCCGAAGCAGGGCCTTTACCCGCTCGATTAGCAGCCGCTGGCTGAACGGCTTGTGCATGTAATCGTCAGCACCAAGATTGAACCCAAGGATTTCGTCGATCTCTTCGTCCTTCGACGTCAAGATGATCACCGGGATATCAGAGGTCCGGCGCAGCCGGCGCAACACCTCCATCCCGTCCATGCGCGGCATTTTCACGTCGAGAATCGCCAAGTCCGGCGGTTCATTCTCGAGGGAAGCAAGGCCGGCCGCGCCATCATGGAAAGCCTTCACGGTATGTCCGTGGCTCTCCAGGGCGAGGCTGACAGAGGTGACGATGTTCTCATCGTCGTCCACCAGAGTGATTTTGGCCATTGTCGAAATGGATCCTTGCACGAGTTGCGACCAAGCTAGTCGCCTTGCACCGTGGCCTCAATGGGGCGGAGACACCGCTACAGTCAATCACACCTTAAGCTTGTTGACCGATCCTTGCACTCGAAACGGGGAAGCCCATGCCTGAAACACAGGTTCACTACGAACTCTCGACGCGCAAGTCCGCGAGTGCGGGCTGGTCGCTGGACCTTGCCACAGAAGATCGCGGCTTTGCGGTCTCGACCGCACAGGAGATGATGCAGGGCGGCAAAGTCGTTGCGGCAAAGGTCATCAAAGAGACACTCGATCCGGAAACCCGCGAGTTTCAAACCATATCTATCCTGAGCCTTGGTGCCTCCGAGCCCGTCAAGACCAAGAGGGTCGCTGAGAACCTAGAGCCCCTCTGCGTTACGCCGCAGGACCTGTACACCATTCATGCGCGCGAGCGGATTGGTCGCCTTCTTGAGGCGTGGCTGGAACGGCAGGGGTCGACTGCGTTTGAGCTGTTACACCGAGCCGACCTGGTAGAGGCGTTAGAAAGCTCCGGCACTGACCTTCAGCACGCTATTCAGAAGGTGGCGATTCCGGAGGCCCAATCGCGCGGCGTGGGCGTCCACGAATTAATGCGTACTTTCCAGGCCTTGGTCGAACGCACCATTGAGCGACTGTTGAAGGATGTTCGCAAGGGCGTGGCACCTGATGTCGACAAGCTGGGTTTTGCTGCCGCCGCCGAATTGGTCGCCAAGGAACCTGAGCGCGCTTACCTTCTGGGAGTCGGAGTCGCGGTTTCGATTGGGGTCACCCGGAACTGGGGCGAGAAGATAGGACGCCTGCTGGACCTTGCGGCCGATGCCCCAGTTGCGGGACCTCCCCGCGCTCTGGCGCTTAATGTCCTTGAGCAGCCCCTTTCAGAGATCCTGGGATCTCGCCCCGGGATCGATGCTGTTGTCGGCAAGGATTTAGACCTGGGCGCACGCTTGGCCGCCATGACTTGGCTGGCCGCCAGTGGACAGGTGGAGGATTTGATGAAAATCGAACCTTCGGTGGCCAGCGTCATGCCGCCCTTGACCGCAGGTGCCAAACGATTGGCAAGTTGGTTGGCAACAGAAGATTTCCAAAGCGTCCGCGTCTCCATCATCAAGCGCGTGGTGCAGGAGCTAACTGGCCCCCGACGGCTGCGTCCAACTGATCCGAAGGGCGAGATTGAGGTGATGCGCGCTCTGGCCATGACCTTAACCTCGGCGGCGACCGACATCTTGCCCCTTGATGACGTGCAAGAGGCCTTTACCATCCGTTCGAAGATGCTGGTGACGGGCGACTTTGTCGAGAGTTTCCTTAAGGGTGCAGATTCGGCCCGCGAAGCGGCAGAGAGCCTGACTTGGTTGGTGGAGAATGTGATCGGGGCGGCCAATAAGCGACAGGCCGCAAGATATCTATCTGCCGCTGTTGGCGGCTTACGGTTCGAGAGCGAATTGCGCGCAGCTTGCGAGTCGCCGGCAACCCGCCTTCGGCACCTTTCCATATTGCAAAAGGGCGCGGCGCGGGCAGGCCTAGCACCGGATGACTACAAGCCCATTCAGACCAAGCTCGGGGAGATCGGCGGGCTGGTCGAGGCCGATAGCAAGATCGTGGCTCAGCTTTCCAAAGGCTCGGCCTCTTCGATCGACCGGTTGACACTGTTGCTGCAGATGGCGATTGGCGATGCCGCCCCCCTGGGCCCGGCTGCCGACCGCGCCAAGGCGGAGGCGCTTCGACTGGTGCGAAATGACGAGACGCGCCTGGAATTAGCCAAAGCACCCGAGCGGATGGCCAGGGTGCGTGGCATGATTCAGCAACTGACCCAGGTGGCGGCCTAAGGCTTTAACGCGCTCGCCAAGGCACCAACGACTCGATCGACGTCCTGATCGTCCATACCGGGATAGAGCGGTAAGGACAGGCACTTCTCGTACCAGTCCTCGGCACCGGGCAAGCTCAATGGCCCATATCGCTCAACGAAATAGGGCTGGCGATGGACCGGGATGTAATGGACCTGACTACCAATGCCCTCGGCAGACAGCCTTTCCATAACCTGACGGCGCGTTTTGCCGACAGCTGCGAAATCAATCAAAACCACCATCAAATGCAGGACAGGATCGCTCCAGGTCGGACTAACAGCAGCTTGGACCACAGGTGCCAGCGGGATCAAGGCAGCTTGATAACGCGCCGCGAGCGCCCGCCTTCGAACTGCAAACTGCGGCAGTTTGGACAATTGCGACTGACCCAATGCACACAGAATGTCGGGCAGGCGATAATTGAACCCCGGTTCAGGCATCTCGTACCACCAAGGGTCGCCACCGGGGGGGCGGATCATTCCGTGGCTTCGTAGGGTTCGCAGGCGTTCGGCTAGGTGGGGGTCGTTGGTGGTGACCATCCCACCCTCACCGGTGGCAATGGTCTTGACGGGATGGAAGGAGAAGGTCGCCATGGCTGAGTGGCGAACGTCACCAATCTGTTCCCTTACATTGCCGAAGGTCGCTGTTGATCCCAACGCGTGGGGCGCGTCCTCCACCAGGACCGCACCCGCTTGGGTCGCCAAGGCTGAGAGGCCATCCAGCTGGGCCACGTCACCGCGCAGGTGAACAGGCAAGACGGCCCGAAGTCGGCGGTCGCCGACCCGGCTTATGGCTTCGGACAGCGTATCGGGGGTCATCAAGCCCGTCAGGGGATCGACATCGGCAAACACCACCTCGGCACCGACGTATCGCGCGCAATTCGCTGTCGCCAAAAAAGTGATGGAGGGGGCAATGCACACTTCACCCGGCCGAACGTCCAGCGCCAGCATGGAAAGGTGCAGGGCCGCCGTGCCGTTGCTACAGGCCACGGCGTGTTGGGCACCTACGGCTTCCGCAAAGGCGGTCTCAAAAGACTCCACCCGGGGGCCTGTCGTTAGAAAGTCGGAACGCAACGCCGCGACAACGGCAGCGATATCGTCGTCGTCAATGCTTTGGCGACCATAGGGGAGATGGGCGGGGGACATGACTAGTCCGTAGCGCGACGACGACGTTCAGTGGGCGGGCCGTCATCCAAAAGCGCCAAGAGGTCAGGTCCCGACAACCATTCCGTATTCGTGTCGCTTGCATAGGAAAAGCCGTCGGGAGCCAGGGGGTGGTTCTTCGAAAAAGACTCCCTGGGATATTCGACAAAGGCTGGCTCGATGGCGAACCGATCACCGAGATCCACCGTCGTGCGCGCATCATCCACCGAGATCATCATTTCGTGAAGCTTCTCTCCAGGCCGAATGCCGATCACCTTAATCGGCAATTTCGGTGCCATAGCGGCGGCCAGGTCGGTCATTTTCATGGATGGTATTTTCGGTACGAAGATTTCGCCACCCCGCATGAGCGTTAGGGAGGACAATACAAAGTCGACGCCTTGGTTCAGGGTAATCCAAAACCGCGTCATCCGATCATCTGTGATGGGAAGTTCGGCGACACCCTTGGCGATCAGCCGTTGGAACAGCGGCCCCACCGAGCCGCGAGATCCCACCACATTGCCGTAACGAACCACCGAGAACTTGGCCCCAATGTCCCCGGAGAGGTTATTGGCCGCGACGAACGTTTTATCCGAGGCCAGCTTGGTCGCGCCATAGAGATTAGCGGGATTACAGGCCTTGTCTGTCGAAAGGGCGATCACCTGCTGCACGCGATTGGTCAGGCACGCCCAAACCACGTTTTCTGCACCAAGAACGTTGGTGTGGATGCACTCTGAGGGATTGTACTCTGCCGCTGGCACCTGTTTCAGCGCGGCAGCGTGGATCACAATGTCGACACCGCGAAAGGCCAGGGTGAGACGCTGGCGATCGCGAACGTCGCCCAGAAAAAAGCGCATGCACGTCAGTTGCTCGGGCGTGTGGCGCTCGGCCAGGTCGGCCTGCATCTCGCTCTGCTTCAGTTCGTCGCGCGAGAAGACAATCAATTTGCGCGGTCTGGCCTGCAACAGAACAGTTTCAATGAAACGGCGGCCGAATGATCCCGTGCCACCTGTGACCAGAATGACCTTGTCATCGAGGTTCGGCGAGTTTGGTGCGAAGCGACCCAAGGGCGGTCCTCTGAGGTGAAATTGGTTCCAGAACGACACTCTCCAACCGCCCGCGTAAAGAGACCGCTAACCATGATGTGGCGTGTTGTCGCCATGGATCGTCGCCAAGCCAGTCTTGCCCTGCTCATCGCAATGATATTGCCGAGCGTCGCCGTCGCCTCGGGCGGGGGGGAAAAGAAGAAGGGCGGGGGCGTGTCCTTCCTGCAATTGGGCGCAATCACCGCCACGGTCCTTCGGGCCAACGGTCGTCGGGGCGCGCTAACCGTCGAGGTTGGTGTGGATGTCCCCAACCCCGCGCTTCAGGTCAGAGCTACGCAATTGGCGCCAAGATTTCGCGCTGCCTTCGTGCAAACCTTGCAGACCTATGCCGCCGGTCTGCCGCCTGCCGCTCTGCCGAATGCCGACTTCCTCTCACGCGAGATGCAGCGCCAAACCGACCTTGTGCTTGGCGCAAAGGGCGGCAAGCTCCTTCTGGGAACTATCCTCGTCAATTAGACGTCTGCGCGGCGCCCCAGCATTTCGAAGGATCCGAGATCAAGGGCCTGGGCACAGTGGCGGCGGGCCATCGTCATGAACATAGCGTCTCCTCGCTCGGTTTGTTTGGTCCCGACCGAGGCAAAAATCGCCGTAAAGACGCCCTGCAAGAGATAATGACGATAGGCCTCCCAGGCCTCATCCCAGCTGTAGTTCACACCGTAACGCTTGAGCGTATCAAGCCATTGTCGCAGCAGGTCCTGTTCATGGGGACGACGCAGTTCAGGCTCCAGCCCGGCTCCGATGAAATAACCGACATCCAGGACACCCGGTCCCAGAGTAACTGACTGCCAGTCCAGAACCGCAAGCGGCCAGCGACCGCCCTGGGGGTCGAACAGCATATTGTCCAGTCGAAAATCCAGATGCTGCAAGGTCCTGGGTGCCGCAGGGCCGCTAAAATAGAACTTGCCGATATGGGTCGCGAATGTCCGGCAGGCGGCCATGTGATCGGCTTCCAAGACGTCGCCGTATCGCGCCTCAAAGGCCTGAAAGATCGGTCCAAACATCTCAACTATCGCTGTGGGCGGCACAGCGCCCCGGTTTAGAAAGGCGACATCGGCCAGTGACGGGTCAGCCCAACGCGGACCATGCAGGGCGGCGGCCTCGACCATAGCGGTCTGAGCATCGGCCAAGGAACACCCGGTCAACTGGTTGCCGGCGCGCGCCGGACCCATGTCTTCCATAATCAGGGCAAAATCAGCGGTCGCATCGTCAATCTGCGCGAAGTAGGCTTTGGGGGTGCGGATCGACACCGTCGACGCCACCTCCTGATAGAACCTGATTTCATTCAAATAGAGGCCAAGTCCCGCGCCAGTTGCCCGACTGACCGGGTCAGCGGAGGGAAATTTCCCAACCACGGCCTTTGGAGCCTGCAGACTTGACCGATCATAGGTCAGGTCGAAGCGCACGCTCTCGCCCAACATACCGTCCCCGACGCGGGTGGCCTGCGCGCCAATAACCTTGGCTCCGCCAAGCGCACCAGCCTGTTCCAGAACCTGAGTCAGCCATTCCGGTGTCACCCCATCGGGGGTGCTGATGATCGCGACCTCAGCCATCAGGGTGCCGGAGCCAGAGTGTGGGTATAGACCTCGTTCAACGCGATCAAATCGTCCTTCAAGATCACCAGATCAAAACCCCGCAGCATCGGTGCTGCCAGAGGGTCATCGCCCAACACGCAAAGCCAGCGCCCACAGAAGCCACTATCCGTGGTCCAGATTTCGTCGGGGTCGTAGCGCATGGGTGGGGTGGCGGCGAATAGTCCCGTCAGATAGGCGCGCAGGGGGCCATGGCCGGAGAGGCCATGCGGCACCTGCTGATCCAGATACTGACAATCGGGCGCGTAAAATGTGAGCAAATGCTCAACATCTCTATCGCTCCAGGCCTGCAGCCAGCGCGCATTGAAGTCGGAAATGTCCATCCTAGGCTCCCAGGACGCGTGCGCGATGCTCGGGTGTAAAGACGTCTGGCGGCAACATTTCAGGGCCTGCCATTGTGGCGAAAGCGTGCATCCGCAAGGACGGATCGATTAGGGCGGCTTGGTGATGCCGTTGACGGCGCTGGGCGGCGTCGGCTCCGAATTCGGCCTCAAGCGATGATGTCAAGGCCGCCGCGAACCTTAAGCGGCGCAAACGCTCTGCCCGCTCCTGCGCGTAGGGGCCAAAATCCGGGACACCGCCCTGCTTGAGGGTATCGCTGACGATGCGGACATCGCGGTAGGTGATCGAGAGACCTTGCCCGATGATCGGGTCGTTCCACCCGGCGGCGTCGCCAATCAGAACTCCGCCCAGGGCGTAGGGCTGATCGGTCCAGGCATCATTATTGAAATAGCTGAACAGTGGGCCGGCCGGACGAGCTCTGGAAATCTTGACGTGGTCGGGCGCGCACTTGGTGCTGAAAGCCTCCATAAACGCGCGGGGGCCATCCTGGCTGGCGAACATGCGACGTTGGGCGATGGGAAAGCAGCCGTAGACCCGGACGCGGCCGTCGCCCTGCGGGAAAGTCAGAAAATTGAATTCACCTTCAGTGCCGATGGTTTGACGGCTGGCATCCCAATCCTCCACCCCGTCCACCAGCAATCCAGCGAACATGTGATGCGGTGGGTCTTGGTGAAGCCGCACACCCAAAGCTTCGCGGACCATAGACGCGCGACCGTCGGCCCCGACCAGCAGGCCGCCAGATGCCGTGTGCTCGCCCTCGCCATCAATCCAGGTCACGCTGGGAGCCGATCCGGCGGTCAGAGACTGCACTTGGACCCCGCGAAATGCGCTCACGCCACACCGAAGCGCCTCATCGAAGAGGGTTTGGCAATGATGAGGATGACCAATACAGAGCGGCCCCGATATGCCGGGCACGAAGAGTTCCAGCGGCGTCGGCTGGGCTTCTGAGGCCGCTGCCGAGCGAGTCTCATCGTAGGTCACATGGGTCGCGACATGGTGGCCGCCTGCCCCCATCAACAGGTCATAGAGGCCCAGGCTTTGGACTTCCTTGACGCCCCACGGCGCAATCCATTCGCCCCGGACCCGGTCTTCATAGACCTCTGAGGCCTCCAGAAGCAGCACATTCGATCCCGCGCGGGACATGGTGATTGAAAGGGCGCACCCGCCGATCCCGGCTCCGACAACAATGAGATCATAGTTCATCGTGGCATCCTCTCGGCAGTCCTCTCCGAAAGACAACAGCTTTACCCAAAGGAGCACAAGCCCGACTTGGTCAGCTAGAGCAGTTTCGATAAGTGAGAACCGCCGCTAGGACGAAAGCACGCTCTAACTCTTTAGAGCCCAGTTTCTCCCGTCAGGCGGATCCGTCTGAAGGGAACGGGCTTTAGGGTCGCACACCGATCGGCAATCCGCCTAGGGTATCAAACAAGCCAGGGCCATCACCGATATTCGCCTTCTCAATGGCCAAAAGGGCGAGCTTGGTATTGACGCCGCCGTGCGCCGAGAAACCCACCAGCTTCCCGCCCGTCCCCATCACCCGGTGGCAGGGCACAACGATTGGCCAAGGATTGCGGCCCATGGCTTGACCAACACTGCGGGCATCAACCCCCACCTGTTTGGCGATTTGTCCGTAGGTCAGGGTTGAACCGGGTGGAACAGCGCGCGTCGCCGCATAGATCCGGGTCAGGGCGGGGCTGAGGCGCGTCACATCAAGCGCAATGTCTGTAAGGTCGGTGTCGCCATCAACCATAAGTTTCTGGATATTCGTAATTGCCCGCGCCGCCTCACCGAGAGGTACAGCCTCCGAGGACCATGGAAATCGTTTGGCGATCCGGGCTAGGCTCTCATCACGCCCGCCTTCGGGCAACAAGACGCCAACCAGGCCCACATCATTCCAAACCACGCCGCAGAGGCCGATCTCGGTAGGGAACAGAGCATGGGGCATGCTGATCAGCCCTGACCTATCCGTCCGGGCCCAGGAAGAACCGAGATGAGCTCGATCCTGAATATCAGCGTACTGCCGGGCGGGATCTGGCCAGCACCTTCATTGCCGTAGGCCAGAGCAGGCGGCACATAGAGGATCCATTCGTCACCAGGCCTCATCAGCTTTAGAGCCTCGATCCACCCTGGGATCAGCGCCGGAAGCGGTAGAGCCGCTGGCATGCCGCGTTCATAGGAGGAATCAAAAACCTGGCCATTGAGTAGCTTGCCCTCATAATTGACCTTCACCTCATCGGTTGCCTGAGGTCGCATGCCTTCAGGCGGGCCTGAGCGGACAATCTTGTACTGAAGACCCGAAGGCAGGGTCTTTACGCCTTCCAGTTTAGCGTTTTTCGCAAGAAAGGCTTTGCCTTCATCCAGATTGGCTGTGCCCGCGACCTTGCCACATGCGCTTAGCGTTAGAGCGCCAGCTAACCCAAGAAAAAATCGACGGTGCATTGCGACCTCCACATAGCATGTTCCGATAGGTGGGAACCGGTTATCGGATTCAAACATGCTTTAACTCTTTGAATTAGAGCCCAGTTTCTCCTGTCAGACGATTCCGTCTGACGGGAACGGGCTCTAGACCGTTCTCGGCGGATAGCCGCTCGACCTCAGGGCGTCGCGGATTTCCTCCGTGTGCTGGGCGTCCCGGGTTTCAATCATGATATCGAACTCAGCGCCCTTGGCGGGCACATCCAGAGCCAGGCGATTGTGCGCGACTTCCACGATGTTGGCCCCCATCCGCCCGATCACCGCCGACACCGTCGCCAACAGCCCGGGTCGGTCATCGCCGATGATACGCAGCGAAACTAGGCGTTGCTCGCGCACCAACTCACGGGTCAGGACTGAGGCCAGCAAGCGGGTGTCGATGTTTCCCCCGGTGATGATCACGCCGACTTTTTTACCGCGAAACTTGTCGGGATAGGCAAGTAGGGCTGCCAGGGCCGCAGCGCCGGCCCCCTCAGCGACCGTCTTCTCAACATTGCAGAACAGGGCAACTGCCCGTTCGAAATAGGGCTCCTCGATCAATAACATCTCATCGATCAGCGGTCGCACGATGCCATAGGTCAGCTCACCGACCTGTTTGACAGCGATCCCCTCAGCGATCGTCGCGCCGCCAGTGCCAGCGACGCCACTGACGCCGCGCATCTTGGCGGTGAAGGACGGGTACATGGCCGGCTCAACACCAATAATCTTCACGCGCGGGTTCAGAGATTTGGCTGCCGTTGCACATCCGGCGATCAAACCCCCGCCACCGACCGGGATCGGCATCACCTCAATGTCTGGTTGGTCCTCAAACATCTCTAGCGCCACGGTGCCCTGGCCCGCCATCACCTTCAGGTCATTGAATGGGTGAATGAAAGTCAATTCTCGCTCATCACATAGGCGCTGCGCAATGATGGCGGACTCATCGTAGGACTCGCCCTCCTGCACCACCTCCGCCCCGAAGGCGCGAGTTTGTTGGACCTTCACGAAGGGCGTCGAGCGCGGCATAACAATCGTAACCGGGATGCCCAGACGCGCCGCATGATAGGCTAGGCCCTGGCTATGATTGCCTGCGGACGCGGCGATCACGCCCCGCTTGGCTTCGTTATCCGATAGCTGCAAAAGCGTGTTGAGGGCCCCGCGTTCCTTGTAGGCTGCCGTAAACTGCAGGTTCTCGAACTTCACCCAGACCTCGGCCCCGGTGATCTCTGACAAAGTCCGCGAATGGCGCAGCGGCGTGCGCTCTACATGCCCCTTCACCCGCTCGGCGGCCGCGCGGATATCGTCGAGGGTCAGGGTCATGGTTCAAGCCGAGGTGATAAAGCCGCTACCTCTAACGACGCATAACCCCAACCGCAACGCCAAGTCAGAGGCCTAATTCAGACCGCGAATGACATCTAACCGTCGCATGGCTTTTCCCGGTAGCTCGGAGAACCGGCCCAGGGGTAGCGCTTCGGCCGCAGCGCGAACCCCATAGGCCGCCTCGCGCAACAAACTAACCGGCGAGGCTAGACCCACAAATCCGTGCGTCACCCACTGGCCTGCATTGGCCAGCCTCCGCTTGAATTGATAATCCCCGGGGCCGAGATCGAGGCGTTGGAACGGGGTATCGTCCATCCATCGCAGAATATCTTGAAACAACAGTATCCCGGGCGATACCCGATCATATTTGGGGTCGTGGGCGATCAGCCAAGCATGAACCGTACGCCTGCCGCGCATGTGCAGATGCACGGCAGCCAAGTCATCACCAAAGTGAAGGGTGAACAACACCGCGCCGAAGTCGGGGTCGCGGCTCTCGAACAACTCGCCGATCAGACGCCGCGTCCAGCCGGCTTTGAAGATGTCGGTCTGGTGGGTGCTCTGAAACTGCGCTGACTTCCATTCTACCAGCTTGTCGAAATCAGCCCGTGATCTGGAATAGGCGGTGAACCGAACCGCGCCATAGTCTCGTTCTACCTTGCGTCGATTCTTATCCAGGTCCTTGAGAATTCCGCTGCCGGCCTCGCGGCGCGCGGCTTCATAGGCCGCGTAGCCCTGGGCCATGTCGATCACGTGGACGAAATCGCGACCGCGTGAGAATGGCGCGAACTCGGCCTGGCTCTCAAGCATACAAGAGAAATCATATCGCTGGACCCCTGCGGCACGGATCAGGGCCTTTGGGTCGATACTAAGTCCGGCGGCGGCCACCAGACCCTGATAGTCACACATCGGAGCACCTACCGGCATAGCCGTTAAGGCCCCGGTTCGCAGCGGCAGGAAGGCAACGTCTTGGCCATTTTCACGTACCACAGCCACACGAAAGTCGTGGGCATTGGCGCCTTGTGCGCGCTCTACGGCCCGCGCCCAGCCGGGCGAAAGGAAGGGGCTGTCCAGCACGATGTCAGCCGTCTGAAGCTCTGCCCAGCGCGCCAAACGCGGTGCCGAGAGCTCTCTTGGCCGAAGAACTTCGATTTCCAACGCAATGGTCCCGCCGCTTCAATAGCCTATGATCTTAGGACGGAAGTCTTTCCGCGAGATTGAGGCTCAGGCCGGATCAAACTCACTGACCAAATGACCTTGTGAAACCTCGATCAGCTTGGGAACATAGGAGGGTCCCTGTGTCGCGAGGCGAGACGGCAGGAACCGCAGAGAAGCCTTAGGATCCATCGGGCTCGGCGGTTCGCCGGAAAGCCGGACCCGCTGACGGGTCCGCTCTGTCGTCGGATCAGGGATCGGCGCAGCAGAAAGCAAGGCCTTGGTGTAGGGATGCCGAGGATCGTCGAACAGATCGCTGCGCTCAGCGCTCTCCATAACGCGCCCCATATAGAGCACCATGACCCGGTGGCTGATTTCACGAACCACGGCTAGGTCGTGGCTGATGAAGATCATCGCCAACCCCATCTCGCGTTGCAGGTCGATCAAAAGGTCGATGATCTGGGCGCGGATTGAGACGTCGAGGGCCGAAACCGCCTCATCGCAAATCACCAACTTAGGCTCTAGGATCATGGCTCGACCGATCCCGACCCGTTGATTTTGCCCGCCGGAAAGCTCGTGGGGGTAGCGGTTGATCAGATCAGCCGCGAGGCCAACGCGGGTCATCATCTTGGCGACGACGCCGTCGCGCGCGTTGCGGGTCAAGTCGGGACGGAAGACCAGCAGGGGCTCAGCCATCGAGTCGCCAATGGTCGTGCGTGGGTCAAGACTGGCGAGCGGGTCTTGAAAGACAATCTGCAGATCACGGCGGGTGGCGCGCAAGGCCTTCTGGTCGACTTGCGTCAGGTCGCGTCCCAGAAACGTCACCGCCCCCGCCGTGGTGGGTACAAGCTGTAGAACTGCGCGCGCAAGTGTCGACTTGCCACAGCCGCTTTCGCCGACCACGCCCAAGGTCTCGCCTTGGCGAACAGAAAGGCTGACACCGTCGACGGCCCTTAGCGGTCTAGAGGCTCCGAAGAGCCCATGCCGGATCGGGAACCAAACCTTGATATCCTTGGCCTCGACCACCACCGGCGCGTCGGCTTGGACAGGCCTTGGGATCGGACGGCCACGGCGGTCATCACGGTCAAGCCGGGGGATCGCCTCAAGGAGCGCTCGTGTATAGGCGGTTTGCGGGTTGGAGAAGACCTGCTCGACAGGGCCTTCCTCAACATAAGTCCCCTCCTTCATCACGCAGACCCGGTCGGCCAAGCGAGCGATGACCCCCATATCATGGGTGATTAACACTAAGGCGGTGCCGGACTCCCGTGTCAGATCGGCCATGAGATCCAAGATTTCTGCTTGGACTGTGACATCCAGAGCCGTGGTCGGTTCGTCAGCAATCAGTAGTTGGGGCGTGCACGCCATAGCCTGGGCGATCATCACCCTTTGGCGCATGCCACCCGAGAGTTCGTGCGGGTATTGACGCAGTCGGGCCTGGGCATCTGGCATCCGAACCTTGTCGAGCCAATGCTTGGCTGCGGCCATCGCGTCGTGATTAGACAGGCCCAAGTGGCGGCGCAGGGGCTCGGCGAGCTGATCGCCGATCCGGACGTGCGGGGTCAGGGCGGTGAGCGGATCCTGGAAGATCATCGTCATCTTCGAGCCGCGAATCTTGTTCAGGGCCGTGGGCTTCAAGCCCAGCAGCTCCTGACCATGAAACCTGGCAGAACCTGAGACGCGACCGTTGGCCGACAATAGTCCCATCACCGACATGAAGGTTTGGCTCTTGCCCGACCCACTCTCGCCAACAACACCCAGGGTTTCGCCAGCCGCAATGGACAGCGAAACACTTCGGACCGCGTGAACGACTCCGTCATGGGTTGAGAAGTCCACGGCCAGATTGTCGAGGGCCAAGACGGGCGGAATGGATGGCTCGACCAAGACAACCTCGACACAGCTAAGATTGGTTGACCATAGACTGGTGCCGCATCAAGACGAAAGGGCTCTCCCAAGTCGCGGGCCTAAGGTGTAGGATCAGATTGTGGCTGAAGCGAACACCAAACGACGTCCCGCCCTCTTCCTAGATCGCGACGGCGTGCTGAACGAGGACCCTGGCTATGTGTATCGGTGGGAGGATTTCCGCTGGATATCCGGGGCCCGGGAAGCCATCGCCGCCTTTAACGCGGCCGGTTGGTGGGTGTTCGTCGTCACCAATCAGTCTGGCATAGGGCGCGGCTACTACACCGAGGCCGATGTCATCGCTTTGCACGCCAAGATGTCGGAATCCCTCCAAGAAATAGGCGCTCGGATCGACGCCTATTATTATTGCCCTGACCACCCCGACGCTGTGCAAGATCGCTATCGCCACCCCGACCCACCCGACCGAAAGCCAAATCCGGGAATGCTGTTGCGGGCCATAGCACAGTATCCGGTCGACCTCGACCGATCGCTTCTGGTTGGTGATAAAGCGGGCGATCTTGAGGCTGCGCGGCGGGCCGGGGTTCGGGGATTAAGATTTGAGGCTGGGGACCTGAGGGAATTCCTCGAGGGCGAGCTCCTGGCCTAAGGGTTCGCCCACTCAAGGCGGACTTCAGCGCTCTCTTCCTGCGGCCAGACGGTGGCTCTGAGCGATTCGAAATCCGTCGGCGTCATGAGTTGGCGCAGCGCCCAGACGGCGGCACCGCGCACCAGGGGCGAGGTATCCCGCGATAGGGTGAGCGCAGTCGGCACCATCGCAGCTTGGCCGCTATTGCCAAGGGCATAGGCGACGTTTCGGATAAACCGGTCCCGGCCAATGCGTTTGATCGGGTTCTTGGCGAACAGGCGTCTGAACTGCCCATCATCCAGACGGGCCAAGTCCGTTAAGCCGGGCGCACTTAGCTCATCGCGAGCCTTTAGTTTCTGCTCATGCGCGGTCTGGGCGAACTTGTTCCACGGGCAGGCCGCCAGACAATCGTCACAGCCATAGATGCGGTTGCCGAGCGCCGACCGGAACTGCGGTGGAATTGGGCCTTTGAGCTCGATGGTCAGATAGGAAATACAACGTCTCGCATCGAGCTGGTACGGGGTCGGGAACGCCTGTGTGGGGCAAATGTCCAGACAGGCCCGACACGCCCCACAGTGGTCGGCCTCGGGGGCATCAGGCACCAACTCCAGCTGCGTCAGCACAGTGCCGAGAAACAGCCACGATCCAAACTCCCGACTGACCAGGTTGGTGTGCTTGCCTTGCCACCCGATGCCAGCACGCTGGGCTAGCGGCTTCTCCATCAGGGGTGCTGTATCAACGAAGACCTTGAGGTCCCCACCAAAGCGAGCGACCATCCAACTGGCAAGCTGCTTGAGGCGTCCCTTGATCAGCTCGTGATAATCATCGCCTTGGGCATAGACGGATATGGCGGCCGCTGACCGATCCTCTAGAGCGACTCTCGGATCGCTTTCGGGGCCGTAATTCATGCCAAGAACAACAGCTGAATTGGCGTCCGACCATAGAGCTTGAGGATGATGCCGTCTGGCTGCGGTATCGGCCATCCAGGCCATTTCGCCGTGATACCCTTGACCTAGATATTCGGTAAGGCGCGCGCTGGCAGGCCAAGAGTCCTGGACGGTGGTGAACCGACACACATCAAATCCAAGTTCGAGGGCCCGCGCGCGGATCTGCTCAGAAATCGAGATCGTCATAATGAGCCGCCGGTGCCAGACCGGGCCAGCGATCGGCCAATAGCGGACGGAAGGCGGGCCTGGACTTTAGCTTCATGTACCAAGTCTTGACGCCGGTGAAGTCACTCCAGGGCACGTCGCCGAAATAGTCGATCACCGAGAGATGCGCTGCCGCCGCAAAGTCGGCCATCGAGAGCCGCTTGCCTGCCAGCCATTCGCGCTGACCGATTAGACTATCCATGTAGACCATATGGCCGCGCAAGGCGTCGCGCCCTTGGCGCAAGCTGGCCAAATCCGGCGCGCCTAGCCCCAACAGACGCTTCTCCATCTTTTCGTGTAGCAAGAAACCGCCGACCTCATAGTCGAATTTGCGGTCAAACCATTGCAACAACCGTCTGGCCTCTGCGCGCTCCGCAGGGTCCCGACCCAAAAGAGGGGGTTCAGGATAGGTTTCCTCAAGGTGGTCAAGTATGGCCCGGCTCTCGCACAAGACAAGATTGCCGTCAGTCAAGACCGGCGTCAAACCCGACGGGTTTAAGGCCATAAGGTCAGCTGGGCGTTCCCAGTAGCGCACAGCCTGTTCGGTAAAGGCCAACCGCTTTTCACCCAAGGCCAAGCGCACCTGTCTAGAGGCGGGGTCCAACGGGAAATGATGCAGGATTCGGGCGGTCATTCTGATCGGCGACGAAGGAATTTCTCACTCAGACACGATCACCCATTAAGGGCGTGTTTACTTTGCTGGGATCATCGCCAGAAAGCGGCGACTTCAGTGAACGTGGGTGCCGCGCATTTCGGCAAATGCACCACCGTGCGGTTCAGCCCGCCCCCGCGGGTCGGCATGGATGATGATGTCGGCCTGGGGGAAGACGGCCAGGAGCCGGTTTTCGGCGGCCACGATCACCGCGTGGGCCTCTTCCAGGCTCAACTGCGGATCGAGCTCAACATGCATCTGCATGTGAACATAAGGACCAGAGCTGCGCGTCCGCAGTTGGTGCACGTCGCTGAGCCGAGGATCCTTGGCCACCAGACTAATAATCGTCGCACGAAGTTCATCAGAAAGCTCGTGATCCATCAGCTGGCCGGCCGCTTCGCGAAACACGCTCACAGCGCCCCATAGAAGCAGCCCGGTGACCCCCAGCGCGGCAACGGCATCGAGATTGTTGATGCCCAGCATTGATGAGGCCGCGATCCCGGCCAAAGCGATGATGTTTGAGGCCAGATCGGTGGCATAGTGCGCACGATCGCCGCTCACGGCCACCGACTGGGTTTTGCGCAGCACCGAACTTTGAGCCGCCAATAGCAGGCTGGTGAGCACGGTGGAAATGACCATGACGACAATCGCCCAAGACCCGGCGGTCAGGGTATGGGGGGTCAGCAAATGGCGGATCGCTTCTTGGCCAATTAGCGCCGCAGAAGAAAATACCAAACCCGCCTGGATCAGGCTGGCAAAGGCTTCAGCTTTTCCGTGTCCGAACCGGTGCTCGGCATCGGGGGGTGCAGCTGCATATCGCACAGCGAAAAAGGTCACGAGCGAGGCCACCAGATCCAGCCCCGAATCCGCCATGGACGCTAACAGCGCCACCGACCCTGAGGCCTGCCAAGCCACGGCTTTGATCACCACCAAGACACTGGCCGTCGCCACCGAAAATAGCGTAACGCGCCGCGTTAGGGCCGAAGATTCAGCTGGTGTGAGAGGGGGAGGAGGGCTCATTGCCCCTACTTAAGGGGTGATCGGCCAAGTCCCCAGCGCGAATGACTCTCAGCTTAGGCCGCTACAGCCGGCATGGGTCCAATATAGCGCGACGCCGGACGGATCAGGCGGCCCCCCGCCAACTGTTCGCGCGCATGCGCCACCCACCCCGAGACTCGTCCCATGGCAAAGACACAGGTGAATGCCGAGGGTGGGAAGGCTAGGGATTCCAGGAGCAAGGCTGTGTAGAACTCGACATTAGTCTGCAGCGAGCGGTCAGGCTTGTGATCCTTAAGGATGGCCAGAGCTGCCGACTCCACCGCTTCGGCAAACGCTAATCGGCCCGGCAAGACGTTGGAGCCCGACCCCATCTTGCGCACGGCAAGTTTTAGAGCATCAGCTCTGGGGTCGCGAACCCGGTAGACCCGGTGTCCAAAGCCCATGAGACGGTCACCCCGCGAAAGGGCACCCTCAATCCAAGCCCGCGCGTTTTCCTTCGTGGCAATGCCGTCCAGCATCTCGATGATCGGACCTGGCGCGCCGCCGTGCAACGGGCCCTTAAGCGCGCTGATCCCTGCCAGCACGGCCGAGGTGAGCCCTGCCTGGGTCGAGGCCACCACTCGCGCCGCAAAGGTTGACGCATTCAACCCATGATCACAGACCGTGACCAGATAGGTGTCGAGGGCGTCGACTTCGGCCTGGGGTGCGGGGGCACCACGCAACATCCGCAAAATATCGGCGGCATGGAAAAGGTTGGGATCGGGGGCGACGGGGGCAAGTCCGGCTTGGGCGCGGACCACCGCCGCCGTAAAGACTGCCGGCGCGGACACCAGCCTGAGGGCCACCTCTAGATCGTCGCCATCGGCCAACCGCGCCGTGAGCGCCCGCATGGCCTCAATCGGGGTGCGGTCCAGCAAACCGGTATCCAGAGCCGCGATCTCTGCAAACACCGCAAGGCGGGCTTGCCCCAACTTGGGTTGCAGATCAGCCGGCAGATCGGTAAAAAAACCCGACCACAACAGGTGCGTAGCGGCCTCAAACCGTGTGCGGCCCGCTAACTCATCCAGCTCGAAGCCCCGGATGATTAAGCGTCCAGCCTGACCGTCGACATCAGACAACACCGTGTCGGCGGCGACAACGCCTTCCAGTCCATTGGACATGGCCTTCTCCGTTTCGTCTTTTGCGGACAAATTCATCCTTGCAGTCGGCGATAATCCTGCCCATTGTACAATCGTCAATCTTGATCAATATAATCAATGTAAATAAAATGACAGACTGGATCGGGGCCGAAGAGGCCATGGCGCGACTCGGGGTCAGATCCCAAACTCTCTACGCCTATGTGAGCCGGGGCCGGGTGCAGACCCGGGTCGATAGCCAAGACTCGCGCCGCAGCCTCTACCGGTCGGCCGATATCGCAGGCCTGGCGCAGCGCAAGACCCGCAGCCGCAAGGTCTCAGACGTCGCTACCGGCACCATCGCGTGGGGCGAACCAGTGCTGTCCTCGGCGATCACCACCGTTTCGGACGGTCGCCTATTTTATCGGGGCCGCAACGCCGTCGAACTCGCAGAGACCGAAACTCTTGAGGCCGTGGCGCGGTTGTTGCGCGGAGGTCATGGTGCCGCCCTGAAGCGCACCGAGCGGCCCTTGCCACCGCCCGGTGCAGACATGCGGGCTCGGGCCTTCTTGGCCTTGGCTGCGCGAGCGGGCGAAGACGCGCCAGCCCTGGGGAGGCACCCCTTGGCGCTGGCGGTCGAGGCTGCAACCCTGCTCGACGTCTTGACCGACGCCATAGCCGGTCAAGTGGGCGGCGGACCTATCCACAACCGCCTTGCCATGGCCTGGGGGCTGGGTCCGGGTGGCATAGGTGCCGATCTGATCCGCCGGATCCTGGTGCTGCTGGCAGACCATGAGCTAAATCCGTCAGCCTTTTCTGCGCGGGTTGCGGCTTCAACGGGAGCCTCGCTTTCGGCCTGCGCTCTGGCCGGATTGGCGACCTTGTCGGGACCTCGGCATGGGGGGGCACCTGCGGCAATCCGGGTTCTGGCGGCTGAGGCCGAGCAGTTGGGGGCCCGCGCCGCCATCACTGCGAGGCTAGCTGAAGATCGTGGCTTGCCGGGCTTTGGCCACCCGCTCTATCCGCAAGGCGATCCGCGTGCTGCTGCGCTGCTGGCCCGTTTTGCACCCACGCCGATCTTGGGGGCGCTGTCGGAGGCCGTGGGAACCTTCACGGGCCAAGCCCCCAACATCGACTTCGCGCTGGTCTGCTTGGCAGAGACCCTAAAGCTCCCCACCGACGCACCCTTCGCGCTCTTTGCCACCGCCCGCTGCGCCGGATGGATTGCCCACGCCATTGAGCAGGTGCAGGGCGGCGGTATCATCCGCCCTAGAGCGCGATACACAGGCGTGGAGGTCGATTAGATCGCGTGATCCTTGAGGATGCCCAGGGGTACGATCGCCAGAGTCTCCTCGTGGGTTGCCGCCAGGACCAACTGCGGCGCGGCTCCGGCGTCCAGCGCCTCTTTCCAACGCGGCGCACAGAGGCACCAGCGGTCGCCCGGCTTAAGACCCGGAAAGTCGTAGTCCGGCACCGGGGTCGAGAGATCATTACCGACCGCCTTCGAAAAGGCCAGAAACTCCGCAGTCATAACGGCGCAGACCGTGTGCAGTCCGGTATCGTGCGGGCCTGTCTCACAGCACCCATTGCGGAAAAACCCGGTTGTGGGGTCAAGCGAACAGCTCTCGAGCTCGCCGCCTAAAACATTTTTCGCCTGCGCATCGTATCGCGTGATCATCTGACCACTCTAGGCTAAAAGCCACGCGTCGCCATAGCGATTGGAGCGTTTCCACCTTGGCCGTTTACCGACTGATCCTGTTCCTGGTCATAGTCCTGAGCGAGGCTGGCACCGCCTTGGCGCAAGACGTCGATCCAATTGGCGCCTTGCTCGACCAAGTGCCGGTCGCCTCCGCTCCGCCGCTAGCGACAGAAACTTGGCGGCCTGCGCCTGTATTTGCCTCGCCAAAACCTCGAGCCATAACCTCTGGCACCCCGGTTAAGATTGATGAGATTGGCAAGACCCCCGACGGACCGCTGTCGGCCAGCGATCTTAGCTATGAGAGCCGCCTGCGCTCGGCATTCCAATCTGCCCAGGGAACGCAGGGCCCACTGGACGGGCGGTGGGTCATTCGATCGGGCGAGATCTCGCTTTACTTGCTGCAGTTGGTGGATCGCGGGGCACTTGAGGGGGCATGGCGCGATCCGCGTCGACCTGCAGCGTCGGGGACCTCGGGTTTCATCGACACTATCATCCGAAGCGGTGAACAGCTGATCGTCGGCTTCACAGCCACGCAGGGCGGTGGGCCGATCAGCCTTAGTCTGCGACTGTTGCCCAATGGTCAGATAACAGGCGATCTGACGGAGTACGGCGTCCGCTCGACGGTGACCATGGTTCGCCAATAGGCGCTCTGGCGTGACGCGGGGTTACGGCGTTAGATGCCGCTTAATCAACAGGATCTGCGCCATGCTCGATACCTCCACCCGGACCATATATGACCAAGATCTGGAGATGTTTCGCGACCAGGTCCGCAAGTTCTACGCCGTCCATCTGATCCCCAATCTGGATCGCTGGGAGGAGGAAAAGATGGTGGATCGGGCCTTCTGGCTCGCCTGTGGGGAGGCGGGTCTGCTCTGCCCACAAGTGCCGCCGGAATATGGCGGTTTGGGTCTCGACTACCGCTACAATGCCGTGATTGGCGAAGAGCTGACCTATGCTGGTTCAACAGCAGGCATCACCCTGCAGTCCGATATCGTCGTCGATTACCTGATCAATTACGGCTCCGAGGAGCAGAAGCAGAAATGGTTGCCGGGCATGGTGTCGGGCGAGGTGGTGGTGGCCATCGCCATGACCGAGCCCGGCGCGGGCTCCGATCTGCAAGGCGTACTGACCACCGCCAAGCGAGACGGCAATCACTATGTGATCAACGGGTCGAAAACCTACATTACCAACGGCCAGAGCGCTGATCTGATCTTCGTGGTGGCCAAGACCGACCCAGATGCTCGGGCGCGAGGCATGTCGTTGATCCTGGTGGAAGCTGACCGCGCCGGCTTCACGCGAGGGCGCAAGCTCGACAAGATCGGCCAGAATTCGGCCGACACCTCAGAGCTGTTCTTCGAAGATGTGCGCGTGCCGATCACCAACTGCGTCGGCGAGGAAAATAAGGGCTTCATCTATCTGATGAGCCAACTGCCCCAGGAACGCCTGCAGATCGCCATCTCCGGTCAGGCCGGGGCGCAGCGTGCCTTTGACGAGGCGGTCAAGTTCACCAAGGAACGTAAGGCTTTCCGCCAGACGGTGTTTGATTTCCAGAACACCCGCTTCACCCTTGGCAATCTGAAAGCCAAGCTTCAGGCCGGTTGGGCGCATCTGGACTGGTGCATGGCCCGGCACCTGAAGGGCGAACTCACAGCGGCGGAGGCCTCGGCTGCCAAGTTATTCCATACCGAGTTGCAGTGGGAAGTCTGCGACGCGGCCCTGCAACTGCACGGCGGCGCGGGCTACATGAACGAATACCCCATTGCCCGTCTGTGGCGAGACGCCCGCGTGCAGCGGATCTATGGCGGCACGTCGGAGATCATGAAGGAAGTGGTGGCGCGCTCGATCTGACACATGCGCCGCAAAGGTGACAGAAGCCCCCCGCTCAGCTATCGGAGCGCTTGTAACGACTGGGGACCAAGACCTTGAGCGAGATCGCCGAACAACAAGGATGGGCGACCGCCAAGACCCTGGCCGAAGCCCTGCCCTATATCCAGCAGTATGACCGAGAGATTCTGGTGATCAAATATGGCGGGCACGCCATGGGCCAGGAGGAAACCGCCAAGCTGTTTGCCGCCGACTCGGTGCTACTGAAGCTTCTGGGGCTGCACCCGGTCGTGGTGCATGGCGGCGGGCCGCAGATTTCGCGGATGCTGGACCGGGCGGGGGTCAAATCGACCTTCATCGATGGCCTGCGGGTGACCGACGAGGCAACCATGGAGGTCGCCGAGATGGTGCTGTCGGGTGCCATCAACAAGGAAATCGCCAATTGGATAACCCTGGCCGGAGCTGAGGCCGATGTGCGCGGCGTGGGTCTGTCGGGAAAGGATGCGCGGCTGATCACGGTGGAAAAGGTTACCCGGACCAAGAAGGACCCAGACAGCCTGATCGAGCAGGCTGTGGATCTGGGCTTTGTCGGCGAACCCACCAAGATCGACCCGCAACTGATCCTGCAACTGATCCATGCCGATCACGACTATATTCCGGTGATCGCCCCCATCGGCGTGTCGGTGGCCGGTCAGACCTACAACATCAATGCCGACACGGTGGCGGGAGCCCTGGCCGGGGCGTTGAAAGCCAAGCGGATGCTGCTGCTGACCGATGTGGCCGGGGTGCTGGGGGCCGATGGGCAACTGATCCGCCAGATGAGCGTCGGCGAAGCCCGCGCAGCTATCGAGTCCGGTGTAGCTTCGGGCGGCATGATCCCCAAGCTGGAAACCGCCATCGCCGCCGTGGAGGCCGGGGTTGAGGCTGTCGTCATCCTAGATGGGCGCCGGGCCCATGCCATGCTGGTGGAGCTGTTCACCGAGCACGGATCGGGCACCTTGATCACCCGATGAGCGCAGATCTCTCCCATATCGACACCTGGCTCTTCGACCTCGACAACACTCTCTATCCGGAGGAGTCGGGGTTCATGGGTCAGGTCGAGGCCAAAATGACCGACTTTGTGGAAAAGGTGACGGGCCTGCCGCGACCTGAAGCCTTTGCATTGCAAAAGAAATACTATGCTGAGCATGGCCTGACCCTGACCGGTTTGATCCGCAACCATGGGACGGACCCCGCAGATTTCTTCGCCCTGCATCACGATCTGTCCCTAGCGGCCTTGGCACAGGATCCGGAGCTATTGACCGCCCTAGCTCAACTACCTGGCCGACGGCTGGTGTTCACCAATGCCGATGACAAGCACGCGGAACGGGTGATGGCCCATTTGGGTCTGACCGACCTGTTTGATGACGTCTTCCATATCCATTCTTTTGGCTATGCCCCAAAGCCTGATCCGCTAGGCTTTGCGCGCATGATCGAGGCCCATGGGATGGACCCCGCCGCTACCGCCTTCTTCGAAGACAGTGAGCGCAACCTGAAACCGGCCAAGGACCTGGAGATGACCACTGTTCTGGTTGGCCCCCGCGCCTCGGCCTCAACCGCCGCCTTTATCGACCACAAGACCCACAAGCTCGCGCCGTTCCTAAGTGGCGCCCGCCTGAAGAAAGCCGCCTGATGTCCCAAGACCTGCAAGCCGTGATCCAAGCCGCCTGGGAGGCGCGCGACACCATCTCTTCCGCTACCAAGGGCGCCGTGCGGGAGGCCGTGGAAGAAACGATCAACGGCCTGGACGCCGGGGTCCTACGCGTGGCCTCGCGTGGCGATGACGGGGTTTGGACCACGCACCAATGGACCAAGCAAGCCATTCTGCTGTCGTTTCGCTTAAACGCCAATCAACTGATGGAGGCCGATCAGCCGGGCCCCTATTGGGATAAGGTGCCATCGAAATTCACCGGTTGGGATGCGGCACGGTTTGAGGCGGCTGGCCTGCGCGCGGTGCCCGGCTGCGTGGCGCGGCGGGGCAGCTTCATTGCCCGCAATGTGGTGCTGATGCCCTCGTTCGTGAACATCGGAGCTTATGTTGACGAAGGAACAATGGTCGATGGCTGGGCCACGGTCGGCTCCTGCGCCCAAATCGGCAAGAATGTGCACATCAGTGGCGGGGCCGGGATCGGCGGGGTACTGGAACCGCTGCAGGCCAATCCGACCATCATTGAGGACAACTGCTTCATCGGCGCCCGCTCTGAAGTCGCCGAGGGGGTCATCGTGCGTGAGGGCAGCGTATTGTCCATGGGGGTTTACCTGACCTCCACCACCCCGATTGTCGATCGCCGCACCGGCGTGACGATCACCGGCGAGGTGCCGCCCTTTTCGGTGCTGATGTCCGGCTCGCGGCCCAGCCCGCACGAGGGCATGCCGTCAACCTATTGCGCGGTGATCATGAAGACGGTGGACGCCCGCACCCGGGCCAAGACCTCGATCAATGAGTTGCTGCGTGATTGACCCCGTCGAACTCACCCGCGAGCTGATCCGTCGCCCGTCGGTAACGCCCGCCGATGCCGGGGCGATGGATGTGGTGCAGCAAACTTTGGAGGGCCTAGGCTTTGCCTGTCGGCGGATGAAGTTCGGTGAAATCGAAAACCTCTACGCCCGGTTCGGAACCCGGCGGCCCAATCTCTGCTTTGCCGGACATACCGATGTGGTGCCGGTGGGGGATGCCAGCGCATGGAGCCAGGAGGCGTTTGGGGCCGAAATCGTCGAGGGCGTGATTATCGGGCGCGGGGCCGCCGATATGAAGAGCGCGATTGCCGCCTTTGCCGCCGCCTCCGCGTCGTCCATTTCAGCGGGCGATGTGAGGGGTTCGCTCTCCTTCCTGATCACTGGCGATGAAGAAGGTGTCGCGACCCATGGCACCAAGATGGTCGTGGAGGCCCTGAAAGCGCAGGGCGAGATCATCGACCACTGCATCGTCGGCGAGCCGACCAGCTCTGAAGTCTTCGGCGACATGGTCAAGATCGGACGGCGCGGCTCCATCAATGTGGAGCTGACCGTCGAGGGTATCCAGGGCCATGTGGCCTATCCCCACCGAGCAGCCAATCCAGTCCCGGTATTGGTGGCGCTGCTGGGACGATTGGCGGAGACGGAGCTGGACCAAGGCTTCCTAGGCTTCCAACCTTCGAACCTGGAGATCACCACCTTTGACGTGGGCAATCCGACCACCAACCTGATCCCAGCCACCGCCAAGGCGCGGCTGAATATCCGGTTTAATCCCAATCACACGGGCCAAGCTCTGGCCGACTGGATCGCGGCTGAGGCGCGGGCGGCCGGCGAAGGCTTTCAGGGCAATGTGATCGTCAAGCCGACCATCAGCGGCGAGGCGTTTTTGACCGAGCCTGGGCCTTTCACCGATGTGATTTCCGCCGCCGTCGCTGATGTGACGGGTAAGGCTCCAGAGCTATCGACCACTGGAGGCACCTCCGACGCTCGGTTCATTCGCGACCTTTGCCCGGTGGTTGAAGTCGGTCTGGTCGGTAAGACTATGCACGCCGTGGACGAACGCGCGCCCGTCGCGGAAATCGTGCAGCTGCAAGCGGTCTATGAGCGGCTCATCGCCCGCTATTTCGCGGCGTTTGTGTCGTCGGGAGCGTAACCCACGGCGGTGAGATAGAGCCCTGACGCCGGAGCCACTGGGCCGCAAGCCGTTCGGTCTTGGGCCGCCAGAGCATGGGCGACATCGTCGGCGCTCCATCGGCCAAGCCCGACCTCAACCAATGTGCCGCTCATGGAGCGGACTTGGCGGTGCAAAAATGATCGTGCGCCGAAATGCAGATGCACCTCCTGGCCCACCTGGCTGACGCGGGCAAAATCGAGGGTTTTCATTGGCGAGTTGGCCTGGCATCTGAGGTCGCGGAAGGTGGTGAAGTCGTGGTGCCCCACGAGAAGCTGCGCCGCGTCGTGCATGGCCTGCGCATCAAGCGGTGCCTTCACATGCCACACCTTGCCGCGCTCTAGGCCGGGCGGTCCAGGGCGGTTGAGGATGCGGTAGAAATAACGACGCTCGGTCGCAGAAAACCGGGCATGCCAGTCGCCTTGCGCCACCACCGCCTCGAGTACCACGATGGAGTCGCCCATCAGATGAAAATTGAGCGCGTTTCGCACCGTCTCCACCGGCCAATTTCGCTCCAGATCAATATGGATAACCTGGCCCAGCGCGTGCACGCCAGTATCGGTGCGGCCCGCGCAGTGGACCCGCAGCGCCTGGCCGCAAAAAGCTTTAACGGCGACCTCAATGGCTCCCTGCACGGTCGGCAAATCGGCCTGGGCCTGGAAGCCGTGATAGGGTCCGCCGTCATATTCGATGGTCAGGCGATAACGGGGCATTAGAGAACCTGGGTCCCGGTCGGCATTGGGAAGCCGCGCAGAAAATCGGGTGCCTCTTGCGGACCCTTACCCTGTCGCTGAACGCGGAGCAGCCGCACGGCACCGGTCCCGCAGGCGATCAGCAGCCCGTCGTCGAGAGCCTGTCCTGGCGACCCGGAACCTTCCTCGCTCTGTGACAGCAAAGCCTTGACCCGGATAGGACCCTTGTCACTGGCGACCTCGAACCAAGCTCCCGGAAACGGGGAGAGGCCACGAATTTTGTGGTCGAGCTCGCCCGCGGGTTTCGACCAGTCCAGGCGCGTTTCCTTCGCGCGGATCTTCTTAGCGTAAGTTATGCCCTCGTCAGATTGTGGTGTTTCGACCGCGTGTCCAACGCCAATATCGTCCAGAGTTTTGACCAGCAAATTTGCGCCAGCCAGAGCCAACCGGTCATGCAGCGACCCGGCGGTCTCCAGGGCACCGATCGGTACCGTAGTCGTGGCCAGGATCGGCCCCTCATCAAGGCCTTCGGTCATCCGCATGACCTGGACGCCGGTCAACAGGTCGCCTGCCATGATCGCCCGCTGGATCGGTGCCGCGCCGCGCCAACGGGGTAGAAGCGAGGCGTGGAGGTTGAAGGCCCCAAGTCGTGGCGCATCCAGCACGGTGGCGGGTAAGATCTGGCCAAACGCTACCACCACGGCGGCATCAAGCTTGAGCGCCGTAAAGGCCGCGATCTCATCGGGGTCGCGCATGGAGACGGGGGTCCGGGTCAGCAGCCCGTGCGCCAGCGCATAAGCTTGGGTGGCGGAGGGCTTCAACGCCTGGCCACGACCACGCGGTGCCGGGGGTTGTGAGTAGACAGCAACGATCTCATGACCGACTTCGACCAGGGCGGCCAGACAGGTGGCCGCAATATCAGGGGTTCCGAGAAAGGCTAGGCGCATGGCTAGGGTTTAGCGGGCCAAGGCGGGTTTTGGAAACCCGGAACAAATTGGCCGCCTATTTAAGGCTCGAACTGGCGATCTCGTCCATGAATTGCGCCAATTCAACATCTAGAGCCGTAACGCCGCCCGCATCATGGGTGGTCAGGGTCACCTCGACCCGATTGTAAACATTGGACCACTCAGGATGATGATCGAGCCTGTCGGCCTTGAGTGCCACCCGCGTCATGAAGCCAAAGGCGGTGTTGAAATCGGCAAAGCGGAAGGTTCGGCAAATCGCGTCGCGATCGCCCGGATCCGAACCCCAGAGCGGAAGTTTCTCTAGGGCATCAATGGCCCCGATCTTGACGGGGCGGGTCATTCTACAGCCTCTAAGTCAAAGGCGATTCCAGTCAGCGCCGAGAGCGCGGTGAGGGTCTGGTCGACGCTAACCACCTTGATCGCTGCCATGCCCAATGCAGCGGCCGGCTTACAATTAATCCCAAGGTCATCGAGATAGATGCAGGCGCTCGGAGCCACAGCCAGAAGATCGCACATCATCAGATAGATCTTGGGATCGGGCTTACGAACCCCGGCCTTCGAGCTTTCAATGATCTGGTCGAATAGGGGCATGATCTGACCCATGGCCCCCGCTGCTCGCTGCGGCGCGTCTGCGCCTGGGCTGTGGTGGCTGACCATATTGTTGGTGATGCATCCCACCTTGAACCGCTGCTTGCAGGCCTTAAGCGCCGCAACCATGGCCGGTCGCACAGAACCGGAGAGCAATGGCAAGACATCGCGCCCCGGCACAGGATGACCCAACGCCGTCGACTCAGCCAGAAAGAGCTCATCAAAGCCACGCGTATCGATTTCGTTGCGCTCAAACAGCGCCCAGGCATTGGTGTCCGGATTTGTCGAATTGACCCGCCGGATCAGATCCTTAGGTACGCCATTCTCGGTCTCATACCGCGCAAAGGCCTCGAAGGGCGATGAGGTAAAGACCCCGCCAAAATCCCAAATCACCGCTTCAATCGCCATAGAACGCTCCCAATTGTCGGCCAGAAACTAGAGCACGATCCGTTTAAGTGGAACCCGGTTAAACGGAAGAGCGTGCGACCAAACAAAGATTTTGAGCCGGTGCGAGACGTGCAAGTTAAGCTGATGTTTCTATCCAACCTTCCCAGACCCATCCGCTTGGGCCTCTACAGCCTGGCCACAGGCGTGGTGCTCTATTTGTGCCTTGCACCTAGCGATGATGTCCCAGGTTCGTCGCTGATTTGGGACAAGGCCGCCCATAGCCTCACCTGGGCCATCCTGACGGCGGCCGGCTTGGTCTTGGCCCCCCGCCGCCCCCGCGCCATAGCGTTGTTTAGTCTGTCCCTGGGCGCTTTGATTGAGCTGGCCCAGGCTACCATGGGCTTCGGCCGCCAGGGCGACATCAGAGACCTGATTGCTGACAGTTTGGGGGTCGGCATGGTCATTCTGGCTTGGTGGGTAGTCCAGCGTTTGCGAAGACCCCACATGCCTAAGGTTTAGGGGTTTAATCGACCCCCCTGGGCCCGTCCGACGCCTCTCGGCTTCGCGCGACAGGGGAACAGAATCGAGGCCTTTCTTCGCGCGCAGGGTGAAAGGCACAGCGTTAACGGCACTTGATCGTCATGGTCTGCCATCTGTTGAGAGTCCGAGACCTGAAAAATGCGCCCGACAACCCTGATCGCCCTTACCGCGCTGCTTGGCTTGACCGCTTGCGATGCCTCGAAAATGAACGCACCCTTAGGCGCTAAGCCGGCCAGCGCAGGGGCCTGCCCCGCGACCCCGGCTCCGGCCTGCCCTCCGGCCCAAGGTGGCACCCAGGTCGCAGCAAAGCCCATGACCATGGAGCCGGAAGGGACGGCTCCAACCGTTGGCACACCAAACACCGCTGTTCGCCAAGCCGCCTGGGCTAGCCCGCCGCAGCACCGTCATATCGTGCGACATGTTCGCAAAGTGGTCGCGCACAAATCTGCCCCGGCGCGCGTTCATCGCAACGTCTATGCTGGCGGATACACTGGCGAGCGTATGACATCAGATGCCTCGCAGGATTATGTCGAGCGTCGCACCTACGAGCGGCACTATGAAACCCCGCGCGTCTATGTCGCCCCTGAGGTCATCTATGAGCATCAGGGCTACGCGGCGCGCGAAAGCCGTCCCATGCCGCCGCGCTATGAATATCAAGCGCCCGCACCGCCGCCATCTGCGCCCTATGTTGCACCACGCCATGAGACCTATGTGGAGACCCGTCACTATGAGCAACCCGCCCCTCCGCCAAGGGTGATCGAGCGCCGCGTCTATCGCGAGGTTGCCCCGGTCTATCGCTATGAGAGCCGCGAGCAGGTCAATCCGCCGACCCTTCACCGCTACGCAGAACCGCCGCGTCGCCCCGTTGTCGACGACGACTGCCGCTGCGAAACTCAGGCCGCAGGGCGAGATCGCCAAGGCTTTCTGACTTGGCCGGGTAAGCGCTAGGAATAGGCCCTAAGGTAACCACTCCAGCAGGCCCAGCTTGGCCAGCCACATCAGGCTCATCTGAACGGCACGGCGCCGGTCGGTGGGAAAGGTCAGCAACACGGCCTTCACCGTGGTTGCCTCGCCCGCCGCGATTCTGGCCAGGACCAGGCCCGCTTCCTCCAGGCTTCCGCGCCAGGCCGAAAAGGCGCTGTCGAGGTCGACGGCCATAATGCGCTCAAGGTCGCTGGCCGAGACACCAGGCCGCATGCGCAAGGGCGTTTCAACGTCGAGCACTTGCGTTGCAAACCCAGCAAAGTCAGCAAAAGGATCGCCGCGCAACGGGTTTAGCCTGTGGATCGGCGGTACGATGGGAGCGGCGGCGCGAAGGACTGCCAGCTCCCGGAAAAGCTCGCCAAACTGACTGATCACCACCGGCCAGTCGAAGGTCTCGCGAACCCGACTTCTCCCCGCGGCCCCCATACGCTTGCGTAAGTCTGGCGACCGCACCAACTCGGCCAAGGCTTCGGCCGCTCGCCCCACGTGGACGGCTGTATGTTGCGCCGCAGCACCAACATAGGCCTGATAGCTTTCCAACCCGGAACCATGCCTGGCCGCCATGATCTGGCCAATGGGACCCGCCGGCCCCCCGAGCGTCGGGATAAGAAACCCCTCGACCCGGTCGCGGACAGTAGATCGATAGCCGTCCCAGTCGCTGACCACCACCGGCATCCCGGCGGCCATGGCCTCGACAGGGGTGATGCCAAAGGTCTCTTGAATATTGTCGACCAGGGACAGGAAGATATCGCCCGCCGCCCAGAGATCGGCCACGACCTCTGGGTCATTGCCGTCTTGAAAATCGACTTGGATGCTGGGCGCATAGGCCCGCGCGGCCTGTTCATACCGGGCCCGGTCCGCGTCGCCATTGGGAAACCAGCCCGCCAGGGCAAAGTGCAAACGAACCCCGGTGGCTTGAGAGGCCTCCTCAACAGCGCGAAACATCGGTTGGGGGAAGGCTTTCTCAAAGAATGAGAGCCGCCCAACCCAGATGACCAGGACTTCGTCGCGCTCAATTCCCAAGTCGGCGCGAACCCTGGCCCGCGCCCCGCCGCGCTCTGCCTTGGCCCGAATGTCAGCAGCGTTCACGCCCAAGGGAATAATCGGTAGGCGCGGCATCGGTTTCGCCGTTCCCCCAAACCGTTCACCCAGATAGTCACCCCAGGTGCCCAGCATTTCTGCCATGGCGTCGCGGACGGACGGCGAAGTGCAAATCAATGCATCCCACTCTTGAACCGGTGCCGTCATAGAGCTGCCTATGACTTGTCGCATGGCTGGGGGCGCAATCGTGTGGATCAGCCCAACCAAACTATAGCTGGCGTCCGTGGCCGTGCGCCGTCGGCTCCAGGCCAATTCACTCAGGTCAGGTTGCCCGCGCAATAACACACCCGCCGCCACCGGCGCCTCCAGCGACATAATACTGGACCCAACGATCTTGGCCGTGGCGCGCCCGTCCGGAAAAAACCCTTCGGACAGGGCTTGGTCCTCAATCGGCTGGTTCGACACCAGATCGATTTGCTCATGGCCACCATAGCGCGCCAAAGCCCGATAGAGCTCAAGATTGGCCACATCCTTGCCAAACGGATTCTGGCCAAGGCCCATGCGCCCCGGAGGATGATAGATCGCCAGCCGCGAACCCACAGTCACCTCGATCTGGGCCTGTCATGCCCTAAGTCTGTAACCTGTGGCGATTGGCGCAGAAGGGCAACGGGGGAAGTTGGCGCACCCGACACGATTCGAACGTGTGACCTTTGCCTTCGGCGGCGGATCGGACGGCGGCGGCCATTGATGGGGCTATGCGCGGTGTGGCGGTCAGCGACAATCTTTTGCAGTTTGGGCGATAGCGCCCCACGGGCTGTCGTTGTCATGAGCCGGGCGGGCGCATCAGCAACGCCACCAGGGGTCGGTTGATGTAGTAATTGCTGCGCCCCTTCTGATGCTTTTCCACAAAGCCCGCCGCCGCCAGTTTCTCCAGATATTTCGCCGCCGTCTGCCGCGTAATCCCCAGATCGGCCTGCAGAAACTCAATCCGCGTATAGGGATGGCGGAACAGATTGTTCAACAGGTCCTGCGAATAGCGCACCGACGGGTGCGCCCGCAGCCGCTGCTTATAGTCAGCCATCAGGCCGCGCATGCCCTCAACCAGCTCCAGTGTCTCCCGCGCCGTGGTCGAGACCGCACGCAACATGAACAACAGCCAGGGCTCCCACCTGCCTTGGTCGCGAACTTCCTGTAGCAGGCTGTAATACTGCGCCTTGTGCATCGTGATGTAGCGGCTGAGATACAGCACCGGAATTTCAAGCAATCCGACGCGGGTCAGATAGAGCACATTGATAATCCGCCCGATCCGGCCGTTGCCATCGGTGAAGGGGTGGATGCTCTCGAACTGATGATGGATCACGGCCATCTTGATCAGCGGGTCGAGATCACTCGCTCCGTCATCATTGATGAACCGTTCCAGGGCGCTCATGGCCGCGACAATGGCGGCGGGCTCTTGGGGCGGCACATAGACCGTCGCGTCCGTCGCCTCATTTTTCAAGGCCGTGCCCGGCGTCACACGAAACCCCGCATCCGTCCGCTTCAGCACCCGGAACATCTCGATAATGGCGTTTGAGGTCAGCAGGCCCTGGTTCTGCATCAGCGTGTCAAAGCCACGCTTCAGGGCGTCGCGATAATTGGCCACCTCTTTTGCCGCAGGTGAAACCAGCCCGTCGAACTGCATGTCGGCCTGAAAGAGTTCGTCCTGTGTGGTGACGATGTTTTCGATTTCGGAACTGGCCTTGGCTTCCTGCAGAGCCAGAGTGTCGATCAAGATCGCCTGATTGGGCATACTGGCCGCACGACCTTTTAGCTCGGCCAAGTGCCGGTGGGCCTTAGCCAGTTCACGCAAAACCGCAGGCGTTTCGAGATCGCCCGCTGGTGGGAGGCGTGGCAGGACATAGGTCGGTTTTAACATATCCCGCCACTCATGTTCGAAATTCCCGCTTTTTTTAACACGACAGCGCGGACGTGTTAAGCGTGGCGTTTGCCGTGGGAAGATGTGCGCTGGAAGCTCATCGCAAAGCATGGCCCCCGCCCTGCCGTTGCTGCATCAGGATGTGCGCGAAGACAGCGTCGGCTTTCGCATCGACCTCGCCCATCTCGTAGCTGCCCGGCAAGCCTGAGCGGTCATCATACAGGTAATTGCGGATGGTCGTCCGGACTTGGTCGCGGGTCGCCTGCTTGGATGCGAAGTCCTGCATCGCGGCGATCTGTGCCTTCAGAATCCGGTAGAGGCCCTCAGCCACGGATTTCAGTCGCTTGATGTCATCCTTGGTGAGTTCCGGCTTCAACAGCAGATCAAACAAGGCGAGCGTGTTCTCATCCAGGCCCTCTCGAGCCGCCCGCTGTTCCTCGGCGTCCATCTCCGCGACCAGGATCAGCAGCGCTGCGAAGGTCTTTTCGATGGTCGCGGCATCCTTCTCCGCATTATAGGCCTCGACCAGCTCTTCGTAGTGCTTCTGGAAGTTGGTCCGCAGCGGGTTTTGCCGCAACATCATCGCCAGCTTGTGCGCGATGGCGTCCTTAAGCGTTTGAACGGTGGTGTTCTTCTGGGGGCTGCGCTCGAACTCCCGCTTCAGCTTGTCAAAATCGATGGCGCTGATGTCATAGAGGCGACCGTCAGAGGCGATACCGCCTGCGCGCGTCTCGATGCTATCGTCGACAGCAGCCTGCAAGGCCGCCATGATCTCCGAGATATCCGCCTTTTGGACGTCTTCCTGCAGGCTGTTATAGATTACCTTGATCGCCGCAAACCGCTGCCGCAGGGCGTTCACCGCGCGGAAATTCACGCAGGCTTTGAACTTGCTGAACACCTCGCGCGCCATAATCTGAAAAAGCTTGCGGGTCTCATCGTTCTCGTTGACCGCCTCCTTGGCATCGATGATCGCCCGATTGCGGTCAAAGCCGGTCTTCTCAAGTATGTCCAATAGCCGGAAATTGCGTTCACCCAGGAACCCCTGCGCCGTCTCAATCGCCTCTTCCAGATCGGCCAGCAATTCCTCAGGCGGTCGGACCGGGTCTGTCTCCAGGGGCGGTGTGTCACCCGCGCCGGTCGTCCCGGCATAGGTCGCCAACGCCGCGCGCAGGTTCTTCAATATCCCGCAATAATCGACGATCAGGCCGTTGTTCTTGCCCTCAAAGACCCGGTTGGCCCGCGCGATGGCCTGCATCAGAGTGTGCGCCTTGAGCGGCTTATCCAGATAGAGCGTCGCCAGGCTGGGCACGTCAAAACCGGTCAACCACATGGCGCAGACGATGGCGATGCGGAACGGGTGATCCTGCTTCTTAAAGGCGCTTTCGACGTCCAGCCGCTTTCCGTCGGCGGTTTCAAACCCGTTCTTGATCAGGGTCCGGTGCGGGGTGATGTCCATGCCCCACCTGCGGAACCGGTCCACCTCGCCCTGCTCTTCCGAGACGATCACGGCGGCTTGGGTGGCCCGCACCCATTCCAGTTGCCGCAGGCGGTCGGCCAAGTCCTGGTCGCCTGCCTTGGCCAGCTGCTTTTCCAGAAGCGCAATCCGCGCCGCCCAATGCTTGGCGATCAGCTCGTGCATGCGCACGCAGGTCAGCTTGTCGATGCAGACCAGCATGGCTTTGCCGGTTTCCCAGCCGGTCGTGTAGTGCTCCACAAAGTCGGCGGCGATCTTGTCCAACCGGCCCTGCGCCGTAATGATGTGATACTCGCGCCTCAGCTCTCTTTCGAGCCGCTCGGTAACGCCAGGATCATCCAGCTCCATGTCTTCAAGTGTCGCAGCGATGCGGTCATTAAGATCGGTGGTAGCCAGTCCCAGCTTCTCGCCGCGCGCATCGTAATAGAGCGGCACGGTCGCCTTATCCTCCACCGCCCGTTGGAAGTCATAGGTGGAGACATAGTCACCAAAGGTCTGCTTGGTGGTTTCATCCCCGTTCATCAGCGGCGTGCCGGTGAACCCCAGAAAGCTGGCATGGGGCAGGGCATTGCGCATGTTCAGTGACAACAGACCGTTCTGGGTGCGGTGCGCCTCATCGGTAATGACGATAATGTCGTCACGGTCGGAATAGGCATCTTCCGGGCTGACGTCCTGGTTGAACCGGTGGATCAGGGTAAACACATAGGGCTTGTGCAGGCTGAGCAACGATCTCAGCTCCAGGCCGGATCCAGCCCGCACCTGATTCTGGTCATTATTCACCAGCCCGCAACCGGCAAAGGTGCCGTAAATCTGGCTATCCAGATCGATCCGGTCAGTACAGATCAGGAAGGTGAAATTGGCCCCCAGCCTGCGGTGGATCTTTTGGGTCAGGAAGGCGATGGAATAGCTCTTGCCCGAGCCCTGAGTGTGCCAAAACACGCCGAGCTTCCCGGCGCGCGCTCTGCGATCAGCCACGGCGGCAATCGCGCGGTTGACGCCCAAAAACTGGTGATTGCGCGCCACCACCTTGACCAGCCGCTCACCGCCATCGTCGAACAGGATGAAGTTTTCCAACAGGTCAATGAAATTGGCCTTGGTGCAAACCCCCTTCAGCAGGGTCTCCAGATCAACCACGCCGGCTGCGTCTTCCTCCAGCCGGGTCCAATCGTTGAAATGCTCAAACTTGCTCGACAGCGAGCCGATTTTCGCCGCGTGACCATTGGTCAGAATGATGAAGGCGTTGTGGTGGAACAGGTGGGCGATGGTGTCCTTATAGTCGGCCAGGTTCTGCTCATAGGCATGGCGGATATCCTTGTGGACCGCCTTGCACTCGACAAACAGCAGCGGCAGGCCGTTGACGAATCCGATAATGTCGGCCCTGCGGCGGTAAAGATCGCCCTTGATCCACAGCTCGCGCACACAGAGGAAATGGTTGTTTTCTGGTTGGTCGAAATCGATCAGCCGCAGCCGCTGTTTGACCAGTTCGCCCTTGGCGTCGCGGAAGCTGGCCAACACCCCGTCTTTCACCAGGCCGTAGGCGTCGCGGTTGATGGAAAGCAGGCTAGTGCCAAGCGGCGCATCGGTTATTTGGCGCAGGCCGTCGGCATAGGCGCCGTCAGGCAGACCGGGATTGAGCCGGATCAACGCCTCACCCAAATGCCGCGTCAGAATAACATCGGTTTCCGATACCCGGCCGAGACTGCCTTCCTTGCCGAGCGTTTCAGTGTTGAACCCAAACACACTCTCCCAGCCCAACGCCTGCGCCAAATAATCGGCCATGGTCTGCTGGACCAAAGTGTCTTCGTTCAAGGCGCTCATACGGCGAGGGACCCGCTCATCAGGCGCGGCAGGAGGAGGTCGCGGGCTTTGGCGAGTTGGGCGTTTTGAGACATCAAAGTGACGATCATTTCTGTCGTGCTTGCTGCCTGATTTTCGAACTCCCGAAGCAACACACTGCTTGGAATGTTGAAATTGATTGCAGCAATATCGTCCTTTGAGAGCTCCGTTTGGTTGGTTGCGCCTCGGCCGAGCGTCGCAATAAATTCCTCCTTCAGAATCAATGATAGCCCTAGCCACACCGGAGCAACGCCCTCACCCGGTCGAACGATTGTAACATGGGAATCGACTGTTAAATTGTCGATCTCATGGAAGTTTTGGGCAACCCGACCAAGCGTGCCTGCGCCTGTCGAATTAACTAAGACGTCGAACCTCCGAACCAGCTTTTGCTCCGGCACAGCTTTGCTTTGCGGTCTGGCGGGTTCCAAATTGACTTTGAATTCTCGAATGCACTTCTGATTTATGATCCAGCCCGTCGCTTCGTCGTCATAGACTGGTGTGATACCTCGGGAGAGAAACGAGCAGAGCTCTCCGACCGTCTTGCGCTCCCACCCCTCCGGCACGCCGTCGATGACTTTGACGTGTTCGTGGCCGGGGAAGCGGAGACGGACGAACCATTCCTTGTAAAGCTGCCGCGCAGCATCCTCCAACAAAGCAATCCGCCGCCGATTATTCTCGATCAAATCGTCATAGGCCGAAAGGATATCAGCGATGCGTTGTTGCTCGTCATAGCAATGATATCCCGCCTTAATCGACTTCAGGATGCTGTGGGTGATGAGCGGTTGGGCCGCCCCTCCGGCATAGCTTCTGAGGGGTTGGTTGGTCAGGTTAAAGTAGAGATACTTGGCATCGAAACCGTCTAAGGCTTTTACAACAATCGTATTGTCCGATGCCCAGAATTTCCCCTCGCAGTATTCAACTGAGCCACAATATGCACCGACCCGCCCGAGGATCACCGCATTTTCATGATTGTAGGTCTTCGCCTCACCAATTTTACCATTTGACCCGAAGACTGGATATCCGACATCGACAAGCTCCGGTGGCTTTTTTCCGTTGTGAAAGCTTAGAACTTTAGCGAGCGGAAGTTCTGTCAGGATCACAACCCAGCCCCTCAAAGTTCGCCTGGATCTGCGCCGCCAACACCGCCGCCTCGGCATTCAACCCGGCCAACTCGATGTGAATATCGCGCATGACGCCTTCGAAATCGAAGTCCTGGTCTTCCTCTTCGGGGGCCACGCCGACATAACGGCCCGGCGTCAGTGACCAGTCATTGGCCGCTAACTCGGCCCGGTCCACCAGCTTGACCAAGCCCGGCACCGCCACCAATTCGCCATCCGGAAACCGGCTGAGCAACCAGTGAGCCTGACGATGGAAGTAGCGCACCAGTTTCAGCTGTTCGACGGCGGCCATGCGCGCCGCCTCTAGTGCCTTGACCGGGTTGGCCCTGCCCCGCTTGCCGCCGCCGTCGCGGTGGGCTTTCTCTGCCAGCTTATAGATGTGATCGATTTGCTTGATCAGGTCTCGCGACTGCTCCGCCATGGGCTCCAGAGCCCCATAGCGGGCATGTAGCGCGGCTATATCCGGCGCGCCTGTAGCGGCACCCTGCGCCTTGGTCGCGAAGTCCGCCCAATCGGCGTTAAACAACGCCACGACCGCCTGCTGTTCGGCGTCCCCTGCTGCAATGTCTTCCAATGCGGCGGTGAAGGCGGGTCCCGCCAAGACGGCGGCCTTGGCCTCAACCCCGGCGCGGCACAGATAGCTCTCCACCAGCTCGCGGAACCGTGCGCCCTGTCCCCGGTATAGCCAGAAGACGGCGCTTAAGTTTTGCAGGTGCTCGGGTGAAAAATCAAAGACCTTGCGCGTCACCTTGCGGAACACTTGGCGCGCATCGAGCATCAGCACCTTGTCGGCATGCTCTGGCGGTTTGGCCTTGTCGAACATCCAGAGCTCGCAAGGCACGGTGCGGGTGTAGAAGAAGTTGCCCCGGATCGCGATCATCGCGTCCACATGGCCGGTTTCGATCAGCTTGCGCCGGACATTAGCCTCTTCGCCGCCCGCACTCGAGGCCTGGGACGACATCACAAATCCCGCCCGGCCTTTGTCGTTCAGATAGCTGTAGAAATAGCTGATCCACAGATAGTTGCCGTTGGAGACCTTGCTGGCCTTGTTCACGCCGGGCAGGCCGAAGGGCAGGCGCGGGTCTTTGCGGATCTTCTCGGCGTCCACCTCATCGACGTTGAATGGCGGGTTGGCCATCACGAAATCGGCCTTGCCCACCAGTTCATGGGCATCGGCAAGCTACCTTGCGCGTTGGGGCTGGCGCTTTGCGCTTCCAGGGCATTGCCAATGGTCAGCGCGCCCCGGCTATGACCGTCGAGCTGTAGG
>JANPNB010000299.1:0-2279 GCA_031427275.1 Alphaproteobacteria bacterium
GACTTGCCGCTCGATCCCAATGCGGCGCTTGATGGTTCGCTCGAAGGTCACTTGCGCTTCCTGCGCTTTCGCCCGCCGGCGCTGAAGGACGGCCGCTTCCCGCATATCCGTCTCGACCGCACACTTGAATTCCTGCTTGGAGACCGCCTCGCATGAGTGAAGGCCCGCGCCGCCCCAAAGCTTTCGTCATCGAAGCGCCGCAAGGCGCCACCGCCGAGGTGCAAACCAAAAGAAAGCCGCACCCCGTCACCGGCATCACCTTCGAGCCCGAGGACACGGGCGGTGAAATCATGGTGGTTCCAGCCCAGCCGCCACAGTCGCGGCGCACCCGCTGGGGCCTGATCCTGCTTGGCGCGCTGAGTTCGCTGGTTACCCTGTGGGCCGGCCTGATGGTCACACAGCTTGTCGAGGATTTCTTTGCCCGGTCGCCAGTCCTCGGCTGGACAGCGCTGACCATCGCCGGCATTGCGGGTCTGGCGGCACTCGCCATCGTGTTTCGAGAAATCTGGGCGCTGACCCGCCTGCGCCGCATCACCCACATCCAGGAAGACGCGGCCCATGCGCTGAACACCGATGATGCCGCCGCGTCGAGGCGCGCCATCGCCAATCTCACCTCGCTCTATGCCGGCCGCGCCGACGCCGGCTGGGGCCTGCAATCGCTGAAGCAGTTCGACAGCGACATCATGGACCCGCGCGACCGCTTGCGGCTCGTTGATCTCTATCTGGTGGCGCCACGCGACGCGGAGGCCCATCGCATCATCGCCAGGGCCTCGCGGCGCATCACCCTGCTGACCACCGTGACGCCGGTTGCCGCTCTCGACATCCTTTTCGTCGCCGCCCAGAACCTGCGCATGATGCGCGAACTGGCAACGCTCTATGGCGGCAGGCCCTCGGCACTTTCCACGCTGCGGCTTGCCCGCATGGTGATCGGCCATCTGGCGGTGACCGGCGGACTGGCGCTCTCCGACAATATCCTGCAGCATGTGGTGGGCAAGGGCCTGCTCGGCCGTCTGTCGGCGCGTTTCGGCGAAGGTGCTGTCAATGGTATCCTCACCGCACGCATAGGACTAGCGGCGCGCGACGTCTGCCGCCCTATCCCGCAGGAGACTTCCGCCAAGGAAACACTGGGCAGCCTGATGCGTGAACTGGTTTCCACGGGCGACGGTGACAAAACCGAATGAAGCGCCGACGGAATTCAGTGGGCCGCCGCGTCTTGTCAACATCACTGATCCACAGGAGATTGAAATGCAGAAGAAAACCAAAATGGCGCTTGCGGCGGGTGCTCTCGTCCTCGTGGCCTCCGGCGGCATTGCCGGGCTTGCTCACGCCGGCAGGGATGGCGGCAGGATGGGCATGGGACGCCACCATGGCCACATGATGATGGACATGGCTGAACGCTACGACACCAACAAGGACGGCAAGATCACCCAGGAGGAGATCGACCAGAACCGCACCACCTGGCTGGCCGAATTCGATGCCGACAAGAACGGCACCCTGTCGCTCGACGAGTTCAAGGGCCTGTGGCTGAAAGCCCGCCAGGAACAGATGGTGCGCGAGTTCCAGGAGTTCGACCGCGACGGCAACGCCCAGGTGACGCTTGACGAATACAAGGGACCAATGGCCAAGGTTGTCGCCAACATGGACCAGAACAGTGACGGCGCCCTCAGCAAGGAGGACCGCCAGGCGATGATGGCCCGCCACGGCCAGCGCTGGCACAAGATGGGCCCGGGTATGGACGAATGGCACGGCGGCGAAGACGGGGGCGATCAGCGTTAACGGCGCCGGACGGCTCGTTAACCAGGTGTGAACCCTGTTTTAAGCCGTCAATCAACTTGCAGGGAATAGCTGCGAATGTCCCCCGTCATGCAATGATGCGGAGCAGATCGATGGCGCTTGCCAAGCACAACCAGCCAGCCGGAAACTTTCTTCTGGCTGGCGGGATCGTTGAAACCGCAACCGTCGCACATGCTTTGCCGCGCGGCGCCTTCCTGTCGCCGGTCAACAGCCTGGCTGAATTCGCCGCTCTCGCCCCCCAATGGCGCGCCCTTGAGGACGAGGCCGCTGCTCCCCATAACGTGTTCCAGAGCTTCGGCTGGCTTCTGAACTGGGCCAGCGTTTATGATGCTTCGCTCTGTGCCGTGACCGGCTATCAGGACGGGCGTCTGGTCTTCGCCTGGCCGATGATGAAGTGCCGGGTAGGGCCGCTTACTGTCCTGCGCTGGATGTCGGAACCCCTGTCGCAATACGGCGACATCCTGATAGCTCGCGGCCAATGCGCC
>JANPNB010000300.1:0-2853 GCA_031427275.1 Alphaproteobacteria bacterium
GCCTCAACGCCCCATGTTAGCCGGTACTGCGGCATGTCCCAGGTGAAGGACGCCTCCCACTCCTGAGGCCGCAGCTTGGTGATGTCACGTTTCGCGCCGGTGGTCGGATCGGTAACCTCCGACGTGCGCCATGTCGATGTCGCCCGCAGTTCGGCACCCTGCAGCCCCACCTTAGTCAGTGGGACCGAAATGCTGGCGATCAGCTCGTCCTTGCTGCCTTCACCAATATTGGCCGGCGCGTCGAAGTAGCCGGTCTTAGTATAGACCGGTGCCCGATCGATCACATCGGATAGAGCAGAGTGGCGTAGAGTCACGGTCGCGGCTCCGCTTGACCAGAAGCGGTGTTCGAACGCGGCCTCGCTGACCCAGGCCTGTTCGGGGGATAGGTCGGGATTGCCTGCCGTAACTATCCCAGTGTTGAGCGACGAACTGGCCGTGAAGTCCGAGAAATTCAGTTGACCAACCACGCGCTCAAATCGAACTCTAACCTGGGTGGCTTCGTCAGGCGACCAACTGAGGGCCAAACGCGGCTTGGTGAAACCCAGAGTTTTCTCCAGGCTCACATCCCCACTTGACGAGATGGTAGAGCCTTCTTGGCGGAGCCCGGCCTCAACGGTCCATGCGGGGCGCGGCCGCCAGACGGCCTTGCCAAAGACCTCCCAACGCTTTTCCTCGACCTCGACATTGGCGGCCGGCAGCTTGATGGCGACGCCGTTGTCGGTGCGTTGGGTTCGGTTATCCAGGGTGTTGAGGGCAGTCTCACCGCCGAGTTCCCAGGACAGGGTCGAGCTCTGCGCGAACTTGACGACTGCCCGACCGATCGTCTCGGTCCTCTGCGAGTCGCGTTTGAAGGTTTGGACAGAGCCCGGCTCGGATGAAAGGTCGGCAATGCCTCCGTCTTTAGCCTGCCTCAAACCGACCAATTCCAGCTTGGTGCGCGGGCCGAAATCGCGGCCAAATCGCAGGCCGATCTCGGTGGTGTCGGAGTCTTCGCTGAATTCCGAGCGCTCTACCTTGTCGGCGGGAAAACTGGCGCGGTTGGTTTCCTCAGATTTGTAGGGGTTATGTTCGTAGCGGCCATTGACCCGGAATTTCCCACCAAACAGGGGGAGTTCGTAGGCCCCGGTCCCAATCAGGTTGGACCAATTGCCCTCAGATTGAACCCTGGAGCGAATAAGCGGTGTCCCTGTGGGGCCAACCCGGACCCGTGGTCCATCGCCTGCGCCGTCATCAGAGCCGCGCCCGGCAAACATCCCAAGCTCCCAGTTTCGCCCGTTTGACCCGTTTGAGGCTTCCAGACGCATGGCTGGGCCATTGCGACCATCGTCGATCACCAAGAGGTTGGCGACGGCCATCAGACCGTGAAAACCACTGCCTTCCTTCTGGACTATATTGGCAACAACCGACTTGCCCTGCATGTCGATGCCGGGCGCACCGCCCCGGATCAGGTCAATACGCGCCACCTTGGAGGCCGGCAGGCGACGCAGGACGTCTTCCAGACCGTCGGACTTTGAAGCTGGTCGCTGTCCGTCGATCAGGACATTTCCCCCGGCACCTTCGAACCCACGGACGCTGTCGCCCCCCTCAAAGTTGAAGCCGGGTATGCGTCCGATCATTTCCATGGCATTGGCGGGGCGGGACGCGGCGAAAAACTCTGGCGGGTATGAGATCACACCCTGAGTTGGCGCAGCCTGAGCGACGGCCTCTGGGGTCGAAGCGACAGCGGCTTGGGCCAAGGCATGTAAAATGAAGGACATGACCGCAAGCTCCCAGAATTACGCGTGTCGATCACCTGAAGCGCGCAGCAAGGCCAGTTAAAACGTCGTAACCTAAACCGAGGTGCCGCCTACCGTCAGGCCGGTAATCTTCAGCGACGGCTGGCCGACGCCGACCGGCACGCTCTGGCCCGACTTGCCGCAGACCCCGATGCCAGGGTCGAAATCGAAGTCGTCGCCGATCATCGTCACGCGGGTGAGCGCCGAGGGGCCGTCACCGATCAGTGTCGCGCCCTTGACGGGTGAGGTGATCTTGCCGTTTTCGATCAGATAGGCTTCGGTGCACTGAAACACGAACTTGCCATTGGTAATGTCCACTTGGCCGCCGCCGAAATTGGCGCAGTAGAGCCCCCGCTTGGTGGCCTCAATCATCTCAGCGCGCGGGGTTGAACCACCTTCCATTGCGGTGTTGGTCATGCGCGGCATCGGCATGTGGGCATAGGATTGGCGACGACCATTACCGCTGACCGGCAAGCCCATCAGCCGCGCGCTCATCCGGTCATGCATGTAGCCGACCAAAATGCCGTCCTCGATCAGGACCGTGCGCTCGGTGGGCGTGCCCTCGTCATCGATGGTCAGCGAGCCGCGCCGGCCCGGCAGAGACCCGTCATCGAACACGGTCACACCCTTAGCCGCGACCCGCTCGCCGATGCGACCTGAGAAGGCTGAGGTACCCTTGCGGTTGAAGTCGCCTTCCAGACCGTGGCCGACGGCTTCGTGCAGCAGGATGCCGTTCCAGCCTGCGCCTAGAACCACATCCATCTCCCCGGCAGGGCAGGGGACAGCTCCTAGGTTAACGAGTGCTTGGCGCAACGCTTCGTCCGCCATTTCTTTCCATTTGTCGGGGCCGATCCAGCCCTCGAAACCCGCACGGCCGCCGGCCCCAGTGAAGCCGTTCTCGCGTCGGCCATCCTTCTCGACGGTGATTTGAACATTAATCCGCGACAGGGGGCGCACGTCACGGATCAGCCGACCGTCGGCGCGCAGAATCTCAACGGTCCGGCGCTCGCCAGAAAGTGAGGCCATAACTTGCACGACCCGCGGGTCGAGATCACGGCACCAAGCGTCGATCTCCTGC
>JANPNB010000301.1:0-3812 GCA_031427275.1 Alphaproteobacteria bacterium
CCCCATCCTCGCCTGACCGCGATCATGCGGCATAGCCAACAAGGCTCCCCAGCCAGGCCATGACCACGAAGACAACCATAGACCAAGGTCAGAAGAGCTAAATCCGGAGACGCAAAGTGAAATCAATTAGACAACAGTGCATTTAATTGCTTGGTTGCCGTTACATTTCCTAACTCGCGTCGGAAGCAATTAAATTCACTGTCACCGTAACCGCCGACGATACTGTAGAGGAGATATTGACCGTCTGGACGCCGCGCTTGTTTTTGTCGAAATCTATTTCATATGGTGTCACCGTAAATCCAGTGTCGGGCTAGTATGAGAGTGTCCCGCCCTCCATATTAAGATCGCGACCAAATCCTATTGCGTGCTTTGATTTCAGGAGGCCCAGATTGCTTAGCTCCGTCACAGCGCCGCCGCTCGCGACAACCGTGTGGTTCAACAGTCCAGCGTTCACACTGGAAAACATGCGCGGCAAGGTCGTCGTACTGGGTACATTCCAAATGCTATGCCCCGGATGCGTATCAACGGGTCTACCCCAACTGCAACGCGTTTATGATGGCTTTGACCGCAAGCAGGTAATCGTGGTCGGCCTGCACACCGTATTTGAGCATCATGCCGCGATGACGCCAGTCGCATTGGCGGCGTTTCTGCATGAATACCGGATTTCCTTTCCGGTCGCCGTCGATGAACCCTCGCCGGACACCAATGTCCCAGTCACGATGGCGCGATATGAGTTTCAGGGCACGCCTTCCCTCGCCTTGATCGACAAGATGGGGAAGTTGCGCCTCAAGCGCTTTGGCCATGAGCCAGACCTTCAGCTTGGCGCGGCCATTGCGCGATTGATTTTGGAAGACGCCGTGTCACTCGAAGATGCCAGGCGTGGCGGGGCATAGATACTCTTCCCTCCGCCTGTCAGGGGCCGAACCCGAAACACAACAACGCCCGCCGGTGAGGGCGGGCGCTTGGCCGTTTAATGGATCGTGGGAACCGCTCAGGCGGCGACTTGGTTTTCCATCGGATCGCGCAGCACATAGCCACGGCCCCAGACGGTTTCGATATGGTGCTTGCCCTCGGCGGCCGCAGCTAGCTTCTTGCGCAGCTTGCAGATGAACACGTCGATGATCTTCAGCTCAGGCTCATCCATGCCGCCGTAGAGGTGGTTGAGGAACATTTCCTTGGTCAGGGTCGTGCCCTTGCGCAGCGAGAGCAGCTCAAGCATCTGGTATTCTTTGCCGGTCAGGTGAACGCGGTTTTGGTTCACCTCAACGGTCTTGGCGTCCAGATTGACCAGAATGTCGCCGGTCCGGATCACCGACTGGGCGTGGCCCTTAGAGCGCCGCACGACGGCGTGGATCCGAGCCACCAGCTCATCTTTGTGGAACGGCTTGGTCATGTAATCGTCGGCACCGCCGGAGAAGGTTTTGACCTTGGTGTCGATCTCGGCAGAACCGGACAGGATCATGATCGGCGTGTTGATCTTGCCGACCCGCAGATTTCGGAGAACGTCCATGCCGCTCATGTCGGGTAGGTTCAGGTCCAACAGGATCAGATCGTAGTCGTAGATCTTGCCCAGATCGACGCCTTCTTCACCCAGGTCCGTCGTATAGACGTTAAATCCCTCGGATTTGAGCATCAACTCGATGCTCTGCGCAGTGGCGCTGTCATCCTCGATCAACAGTACGCGCATCTAATTCTCCTCGACCGCCCGCGTCGTTTTTTCGTAGGGGTTCCCCGGAATCCCATCGAACTCACCGTTAACTTTGCGGCGAGTTAATTTAAGACCGGTTAATGCTGAACGCCCTCGATGCGAATCGTTAAGACGCTTTGGGATTCGCGAGCAAGCGGCGCTTTGGTTTGACGACTCTAAGGCTGTTGAATCTTTTGTGATTGGACAGACTGGCCGAACTGCGGCGGGCGGGTTTGGATTTAGATATTCTCCCTAAAACCCTGGTGCAATCTTCACGCGGAGTTAACGGCGAGCGCCTGACTCTGGGGCGAGAGTCTCAGGCACGGAGCCATCACCCTTGCGCAACCTCGTTGCCGCTGTCGAACGGATAGACGCCCTGACGGTCTCTGGACGGGTCGCGGCGGTCAACGGCCTGTTGATTGAGGCACGGGGCGGGCTGACCCGGCTCTCAGTGGGCGCGCGGGTTGAGATCACTCGCCGGGCCAACACCCCGCTCGCGGCTGAGGTGGTCGGCTTTCGCGATACGCGGGCCTTGATGATGCCGTTCGGTCCGGTTGAGGGGGTGGCTCCCGGTGCTGAATTCCAGATTGACCCCCAGGGCTCGGCTGTGCGTCCGACCAAGGCTTGGCTCGGCCGGATCATCAATGCCTTTGGCGAACCGATCGACGGCAAAGGTCCCCTGCCTCAGGGACCGGTTGGCTATCCCTTACGCGCGGCCCCGCCAGCCGCCCATGCGCGGGGTAGGGTGGGGGGACGCCTAGATCTTGGCGTGCGGGCGATGAACGTTTTCACCACCTGCTGTCGCGGCCAACGGCTTGGCGTGTTCGCAGGCTCTGGTGTCGGCAAGTCGGTGTTGCTCTCCATGCTGGCTAAGCAGGCCGACTGCGACGCTGTGGTCGTCGGGCTGATCGGCGAACGGGGCCGAGAGGTCCGCGAGTTCATCGAGGAGACCCTGGGCGAAGAGGGCCTAAAGCGCGCCATCGTGGTGGTCGCTACCTCAGACGAGCCAGCGTTAAAGCGTCGCCAGGCGGCCTATATGACGCTCGCCATTGCCGAATTCCTGCGCGATCAGGACCTGGAAGTTCTGTGCATGATGGACAGCGTCACGCGCTTTGCCATGGCCCAGCGCGAGATCGGCCTAGCGGCCGGTGAGCCGCCGACCACCAAAGGATATACGCCAACGGTCTTTACCGAATTGCCAAAGCTGTTGGAGCGGGCGGGGCCGGGGCCGGTTCGTCCTGACGGCACGACGGCCGGCCCGATCACCGGCATCTTCACGGTGTTGGTGGACGGCGATGATCACAATGAACCCATCGCCGACGCCGTGCGCGGGATCCTTGATGGTCACATCGTCATGGAGCGCGGCATTGCCGAGCGTGGCCGGTTCCCGGCGATCAATGTGCTCAAGTCGATCAGCCGCACCATGCCGGGCTGCCATGAGCTGCATGAGCGCGAGATCGTCAAACAGGCCCGCCAAACCCTGTCGGCCTACGCCAATATGGAAGAATTGATCCGGATCGGGGCCTACCGCGCCGGCACCGATCCGCAGATCGACCGGGCCATTGCGCTCAACCCCGCGCTTGAAGCGTTTCTCGCGCAGGACAAGGACGAGACCACCACCCTGGACGCCAGTTTCGAGACCCTGGCCCAGATCTTGATGGGTGAGGCGGCGTGAGTTGGGCTGACAGTCTGATTAAGCTCTCAGGCTACGAGGTCGAGACCTTGCAAAAGCGACTCTCCGAAGTGGTGGAACGCCGCATGCAGGCCGAGATGAAGCTGGTTTTGCTGGAAGCGCAGGGCGAGTCCGAAGCTGCCCATGCCCTACGCGACGCCGAGGCCGGGATGTACCAGATCGGCTTCCTTGAGGGACTGCGCATTCGTAAGGCTTTGGCTCAGCTTGAGATCGACCGGATCAGCCTCGAAGAGGTTGGCGCGCGAGACGCCCTGGCGCTGGCCTTCGAAGATCAGAAAAAATACGAACAGGTCGCCGAGAACATGCGATTGGCTCGGGTCAAGGAAGCCGCCCGCCGCGACACCGCAGCCCTGGACGAAATCGGCCTGCGCCGCGCGGCAGGGCGATGAGTCTTGATCGTCGGGCACTGATCGGCTCGGCCCTTGCGCTCAC
>JANPNB010000302.1:0-1695 GCA_031427275.1 Alphaproteobacteria bacterium
GCGATTGATGCGCAGGACGAGGCGGTTCTAGGCGTTGTGGGGGCTCAGATTTGGACCCGAGGGTCGGAGCCTTTGGTACCTCGTAGTCAGCGTCCGGTTGAGGCCAAGGAGAGCCGTCCTACTTCTCCGGATGGGTCAGCGCCTGATAGGTCAAGGTTCGGGCTAGAGTGCCCAGATCATCGCCGCCCGATCCCCCCAATCTCTGGATCATGCCGACGAAATACATGTCATTGGTCGGGTCGATCCAGAACCAGGTCCCGGCAGCCCCGCCCCAGCTCATCTCGCCCTTGCCGGTCAGGCTGCCTGCCTTGCGCGGATCACTGACCACCATGAAGTCCAGGCCAAAACCCACGGCATTGTTGAACCGCAGGCCATTGGAGCCATTGGTATTTACCAGCACGTTCTCGGGGATCACATTGGTGCCCATCAGTTCCACGGCGGCAGGAGAGAGTATCCGTACCCCGTCCAGCTCGCCCTTGTTCACCAGCATCTGGGCAAACCGACCATAGTCAGCGGTGGTGGAAACCAACCCGCCGCCGCCGGATTCCAAAGCTGGAGGCTTGGTGTAGTCGGGTGGACTGTTGCCGAACAGCTCGCTGGCCGGAACCATCTTGTAGGTCTTGGGATCGGTCATATAGAGCGTCGCCAGACGACCGGCCTTGTCTGGACCTGTCGAGAAGGCCGTGTCGTCCATTTTCAACGGACCAAACAACCTCGACTGCAGAAAGTCGCTGAACTTCTGGCCCGAAATCCGCTCGATAATCAGCCCCTGGACATCCACCGCCACCGAATACGACCAGTTGGTTCCTGGCTGGAACATCAACGGGATGTCGGCAACCTTCTCGGCCATTTCCTTCAGGTTGGCAGAACCCAACACCCGCTTGGCCCGAAATTGCTTATCGACGGGATGCTTGTCGCCCAGGCCGTAGCCGAACCCGGCGGTGTGGCTCATCACCTCACGCATGGTCGGCGCACGGGTGGCGGGCACGGTGATCATCTCACCCTTTTCGTTCAGCCCGGTCATGACTTTGAGGTCTTTGAACTCGGACACAAACTTGGTCACCGGGTCGTCCAGCTTCCACTTGCCCTCTTCAAATAGGATCATCATGGCCACGCCGGTAATGGGCTTGGTCATGGAATAGATGCGGACGATCTGGTCCTTGGCCATCGGCGCTCCGCTGGCGATGTCCGATTTCCCATAAGTGTTGAACTCTACGACCTTGCCGTGACGAACCAACAGCGTGGTCATGCCGGCCACCCGTCCGTCAGCCACAACCTTGGCCATGGCCGCGTCGAGCTTTTTCAGGCGCGAAGAGTCGAACCCAACGCTCTCTGGCGCGACGGACGCAGCGACAGCAGGTGTCTTAGCATAGGTAGTTGGCGCGATGGCCAGAGTGGAGGCGACAAATGCGGTCGCGAGCAGTCGAATTCGAAATGTCATGATGATTCCCCGAAATATTTATGCGCGCACCATAACGGGTCATCGGAGTCGGGGAAGTGCGGAATTGCGCCGATAGGCATGCCCCGAATTGTCGTCGTCAGGGATTCAACCGCCAATGTTCCCGCTGCAGGCCTGAACAGTTTTTCTGGCGCGGCGCGCAAGAGTCTCACTGCTAAAGGCGAAGGTCTAATCAGCCCAAGCTTGGAAGCGCCGATGCCATCTCCTGAAGCCGCAACAAGCCAAAGACCCCGACT
>JANPNB010000303.1:0-4627 GCA_031427275.1 Alphaproteobacteria bacterium
CGGAGTTCCTGCGCGAAGAAGTGACCGCGCCGCCATGACGCCGTCGGTGGCGACCACATAGGAGCCAACACCAATCAGTTCACCGTAAGCGCGTAATTCGTCGAGCACGTGGGCCTTAGTGTGGTTGGAGTCCAGCACCACCAGCACGGTCTCCCCGGGCTTGATCAGCGCCTTGATCTGATCCAGCACGTTAGGGGCCGTGGAGGACCCCTCGATCAGTTCGATACGCTTGATCATCGGGTGGTCTTCGATGGCCTTGCGGTTATGTGGGCGGATCTCGATATCCACACCGATCACTCGCCCCTTGCCCATAGCCTCAAACAGCGAGGCATAAAAGATCAGGGAGCCGCCGTGGGCGACGCCGGTTTCCACCAATACGTCGGGCTTCAAGGTCCAGATCACCTCTTGCAGGCGGACCATGTCCTCCGGCAGCTGAATGATTGGGCGGCCCATCCAGGCGAAGGAATAGACATATTTCGAATCCCAGGTGGCGCGCACCCAGGCTTTTGACGCTGCTGCAAAGCCCTCGGCGCTCGACAGGCTGTGGCGGATCTCGGTGTCGCCGTCCTTGACGATGACTTCGCCGCGCTCTTCGTCGATAGTGGTGATCAAAGGCCTCGCCCTTTAGACTTAAACTGCGCCGAGACTACCCCGACCGGGAACCCTTAGCAGCCCTAATAGGGTATTTTCCACTCATCCATCCAGGCATGTTCTTTTGCTTCCTCGGCAAAGCGATAAGCAAAGCGGTGTTGGTTCTTGTCGATCGGGCGATAGTGCTCCTCGAACGCCAAGGTGTTGATGTTTTCGGTGTCGCACTGACAGACATTGGCCGGGCATGGGCGCGGTCCCGACAACAGCTCTATCTTCGAAGACACTGTAAGGTCGCCAAGTATCCGATCATGGTCGGCGCCACCGCACGGCTTGGCAATGCCGTAGGGGTCGATAAACAGATAGCGGAATCCCGCGTTGCACAGGCCAGGGCGGCGCAGATTGAGCAGAAACTCGTAGTCGTGCCGCGAATAGATGATCTCGCGAACAATCGCCCGCTCTTCATCGGTATAGGCCTGCGGGTAGGTGCGGCCTTCGTATTCACCGATGAACGGCTGCACGAAGTGATCTAGCCCAACAGCGGCGAACTTGGCCTTAAGTTCAGGCAGGTCGCGGAGGAAGGGCGGATAGGCAACGCTCATGGTGGTGAGGTCGTAGTCGGTTGAGAGTTCCTGAGCCGCCGCCACCCAGCTATCGGCGTTCTTAACCTCGGTGGGATGGTAACTGGCCACCATCGCGACCTTTTCCTTGGGGATATCCTTCAGGATGCGGGCATATTGCTTGGGATGAAAGCTGAGGTTGGTGATGAGGTTTAGCGCAACGACGTTCTCCGACTGGCCGAGGCGTCGCGCCCCCTCAACGAGCACTTTGGAGATGAAAAATTCACCGCCCACGCCGATCCGGACATTGATCGGAAAGTCCACCTTGCAGAGATTGTCGATAATGGTGAGGTAACGCTCCTCGTTCCAAGGGCTTTCCGGGCGTCCTTCTGGGGGGCCATGACCGGCGACGCAATAGGTGCATTTGTAGTTGCAGACCGGGTAATCGGTGTAGAAGCGCACCTTAATCGGACTGACGCCCACCGGCTTGCGAATCAGTAGCTCAACCATGTTTGCCCTTCGGTATCGGCGGCGAATATCCAGATAGCTCAATGTCTTGCCGAAACATATCGCTTACACGGTCAATCAGCACTTGATCATAGTAGCTTTCGCCCGGAGCTCGCCTTGACGCGTTTCGATGCGGCAGGATTTGACGCGGAACCCCAAGGCGGTCTGCCACTTGATCAAAGTCTTGCTGCAAAGTCTCAAAGTGCATGATGAAGTCAAAATTCTTGCTGATATGGGTGGTCGACTGGCCCCTGTCGACTTCCATGAAATAACTCATGGGTGTCAGGTCGCTCAAGCTTGCCAGGAAATCTTGGCGGTCAAAGTTGGTGACATTTCGATGGGGTGAGAAATAGAACGATATGGCGCGGTCCCAGGGATTGCGCACGCAGCAGAATTTGAAGGCCGCCGCATAGGTGGCCGCAGGCAGGGCGGCCTTATAGTCGGCCAAGCCGCTGTGTTTCATAAAGCCGTAGTCTTGGTTACGCAGCTCGAAGCGCTCCATGCCATCCTGGTGCGGGGCGGTAGTGACGATTTCGTCGCTGGAATAGGTGCGCAAGATATTCTGAAGCGAATTACCGCCGGTCTTTGGAATGTGCACGAATATGAAGCTTGGCGATTGCCCTAGCATGGCGCGGTCTCGGTGGATCCAGAGCCCGAATTAGACTGCGGGATATGATGCGGGTTGGGAGTAGCACCGATGACAAAGTCGCAGTGCGGAATCCTCGCGATTCTGCGGTTGGGTTGTAGGGACTTGAGGATTGGTTCGCAATGGTGCGGATGACGCGCAGGCTAGACGACTTGCAAAATACCGAATTTGACCAGCCAGAGCACACCGCGTTCCAGGAAGGGCTGGCGACGGGTGGAAGCCTGAGTCAGCATGTCGGCTACGGTCGCTGGGCCATGGGTTTCGAAATACGCGTACATGGCCTGGCGCTCTGCGGGGAAGGGCATAGCCCACTGGCCGATGGTCCCAAACGGCCTGTTGAGGCGCGTCCGGGCGATCTCCCAGGTCATGCCGGGGGCGATACGGACGAGCGTCTGTGGAGTTAGCGTGGCTGTAGGGTAGCCAGCGAATAGGCTGAAGGGATCTGGCCTGCGTGGATTGTCGGCGACGCTTTGAGGACCGGGTTGCGCAGCGGCGCGGCGTTGAGCCAGCTCAGCCCAGAGGGCTTGATACTGAGGGATTATCACCGACCAATCGAAGACCTGTTGCGCCTGAAGGGCTGCGGCCTGCCCCATGCGGTGGCGCAAGTCTGGTTGTTCGATCAGGGCGATGACGGCATCCGTCGCGGCCGTCAGGTCGATGGCGGTCATGGCGGCAGCCGCAGAGATGTATTGGTCATAGGTGACCCAGTCATTGGCATAGCCATAGGCCAGATCGCGGCCCAAGCCGGGGCGGGGCGCGATGGTCTTGATGCGAAACCCGTCGATGCCGTCTCGCACGGTGTCGCGGTAACCGTCCCAGTCACTGACCACACAGGGCAGGCCCGCGGCCATCGCCTCAATGGGGGTGAGGCCGAAGGTCTCCTGGATGTTCTCCGAGAAGGAGATGAAGAGGTCGGCCGCCGACCAGATTGAGAATCGCGTGGCGGCATCACGACCGTCAACGCCCCTATAGTGGATGCTGGGACAGAATTCCCGGGTGCGGGCGTGATGGATTTCTGTCCCCTCAAGGGTGCCAGACCAGCCGGAGACGATCCAGTAGATGTCGCGACCGGTGGCTTGCGCCGCCGCCTCAAGGGTCATGGCCATGAGGGCGGGGTTCATCTTCGAGCCGGCGCTAAACCGCCCGACATAGAGCGCGACAATGGCATCAGCGGGGATGTCGAGTTTGTCTCGCCAAGCCTTTCGATGTTCGGCCCTGGCGGTGAAGTCGTCGGCATTTACGCCCAGTGGGATGGTGGCGAGCTGGGGTTTGGCCAGACGGGTGGCTCCGGTTCGCTCGCGGAGGTCCGCCCCCACCGCGTCAAGGAGGGTGCCTATGCTGTCACGGACAGCGGTCGAGGTGCAGATCAGGGCGTCCCAGGGCTCAACGGGGGCAGTCAGCAAGTCAGCGACAGCATCCATAATCCGGTGGGTCGCGGTTGTGTGGGTTATGCCGCAGATGCTGTAGGTGCGGGAGCCAAAAGGGCGACGCAGCCAGGCCTCTTGGGCGATGCCTGGGGTGGGGTGATAGAGGCAACCGACGGCGCTGAGTTGCGGCCTAGCCCGGCGATCAATCCAGTTGAGGGGCTTGGTCGGCGGCTCGATCCGGGTGACCAGATTTTCGAGTTCGGGGGTGGCGAAAGGGGAGACGTTGAAGAAGTGGAAGGCGTCGACATCAGCGTGACGCAGAAAGCCGCGCAGGAAGCTTTCGCCGGCCGCGTGACGACCCATTAGTCGCTCACCAGTGGTGTCGTATCCGTCGGGAGCAAAGAGGATCGCGGCGTTGTTCATGGCAGCCAAGACCTAGAGCAACAGCGAACAAAATTGAACCTAGCAATGAGCCAGACATGAAAAGGGCCGCTCCGAAGAGCGGCCCCCGTCAGTAGATTTGTTGTCGCTTAGACGAAGGTACCAGCGACTAGAGTACTCGCGGTCGTGCCAGTCAGTTTGACGGCGTTGGAAATCGCGTTGGTGCTGCCGCTGTCTGCGAAGACATAGGTGTCTGAGCCGACTTGGATCGCCACGATGTCGCGCGAGCCAGATCCGATGAGCGCCGTGGCGTCCGACAGCGCTTGCGCGTAGTCGGTCGCCGCAGTGCCGACCAGGGTATTGGCGAGAGTCGAAACCACACCCAAGGCCATCTTATCGCCATCTGCAAACGAGAAGTCGGAGATCGAGTCGTTGGACCCGGCGGTGGACGAAGAGTCACCCGCCGCGAACACGAACCGGTCACCACCGGTGCTGCCGGTCATGGCATCGACGCCAACCCCACCCGTTATGGTGTCTGCGCCTGTGCTGGACACGATCGTATCGTTGCCGATACCACC
>JANPNB010000304.1:0-3143 GCA_031427275.1 Alphaproteobacteria bacterium
CACTCGCCATCGCCCAAGAACTAGATCCCCCTCGCCGGTTCACTCGAACTGCTGGCGCTTACCGGCTCGATGTCCACGAGCAGGTGCAGCGGACCATCGGCGCGCCAATACGGGATCTGGACGGCCAGTGTCTTCTGCCGCCGGCACAGGGCGTATGATCCGGCACGGTCCAGTCCAGGTTCGCCAGCTTCAGCAGGCTAGCCACCATCCCGGTCGTCCGCCGCAATGGCCGCTTGAACAGGACCCTGATCGTCAGGCAGAACTGGATTGCTGCGTCGGAGAATGCCGCAGGACGGCCCGTGATCCCATAATGCGGCGCAAGCCTGGCCACCTTCTTGTGCAGCCAGATCAGCAAGGAGCCCCGCTTGCGCAGCGAAGCAGTGTAGCTGGACCAGTTTGTCGTGCGGTAGCGGGCGGGTGATGGCTTGCTCATGCGGCATGTCTAACCGTATGGATTCGCGATGTAAATCCTCGATGCGCAGAGTTCTGCAACAACGCCTTACCCATGCAAGAAAAAGCGCTGACGGTCACATTCCGCGACGAGAGTTCCTCGCGAAAGCGCGCGAGTTGGTCCGCATCCTGCAACAGATCTTCCGGTTTGGCGTGTTCGTCTCCGGGATAGCCGCTGGTGCCAATTTCGACGGCTTTGATCCCCGCAGTGCCCAGAAAATCCAGAACGTGCCCAAGCGGACGACCGCCAAGCCAGCAGGTGAAAGCTCCAACATTCATGTGGTTTCCCCCGAGTTATGGCCCATGAGGAACCCAAGCTGCCCCGCCGTCAACTTCAGATCGGCAGCACCAAGCGAGTCCTGCAGCTGCGTCAGGGACATCGAGCCGATCACCGGGATGCCTGCCACTGTCTGCGACGTCAGGTAAGCCAGCGTAATTGCGGAAACCGTTACCCCGAGGTCTTGGGCCAGCACAATGACCCGCTCCAACCGCGCAAGGTTTTCGGTATTCTCGAAAGCGTCGCGCAAGTCTGGCTTCAGCCGGTCCACGCCACCCTGCGCGGCCTTGCTGAAGAACCCTCTGGCCTGCGAGGTATAGGCCACCACCGGCATACCCTGCGCGGCATAAAACTGCAGGGCCGCATCATCTATCAACGCGTGATCGCTGGCGAAAGCTCCGGGATTGGCCTTGGCCAGGCTCCAGAAGACCTGACTTGCCACGAAGGAAGGCAAGCCCGCAGCCCTTGCATGGGCCTGTGCTTCCCGGATGCGAGCCACCTGCCAGTTAGAGCAGCCAATCGCGCCGATCTTGCCCAGTCGCACCTGATGACCCAGCACCTCCATAATCTCTGCCACCGGTCGGACAGGATCGTCTCGGTGAAGGTAATAAAGGTCGATCCGCTCAACCCCCAGACAAAGCAGGCTTTCGTCCAGATCGTGGACGATTTCGGCCGCGGACAGGCGCGGCACCAGTGGCGTGGCAAGGTCGGGATGCGCGCCTTTCGTGGCAATCACCACATCATCGGACTTGCCGCGCCGCTTCAGCCAGGTGCCGAGGGTTTTCTCGCTCAGATGCCGCTCGCCTCCCAGCCAGTCGGCATAGACATGTGCGGTGTCGATCAGCGTGCCGCCCGCATCGACAAAGGTGTCGAGCATGGCAAACGACTCTTCGGGCGTGACCAGCGAGCCGAAAGCCGCCGTCCCCAGGGCGATCGTGGACACTTTGGTCTGCAGTCCGGGCAAGGCAAGGCTGCGCATTCGCGGCTCCTCGGGGTTGGGGTTCTTTGGGGGCAGTGTGGCACGGATATAGAGGTTCGGCGCATTTGAAAGCGAACAAAGAGCATAACTTCTGACTATTTCATTTTTGCCACTTTCAAGTTTTTGTCTCACCTGGTCATATGGTAAAGTCACGTTTTGTAAATTGCAGGCCCAGGGTCGAGACTCAATAAAGTCCACCAGAGGATGACGGCTGCGATTGCGACGGCGGAGGCGAAGTTGATTGCCAGCTTGTCGTATCGCGTCGCGATCCGTCGCCAATCCTTGAGGCGACAGAAGACGCGTTCGAGCATGTTGCGGCCGCTATAGGCTGTTTCGTCATGCGGGATAGGCACTTTGCGGAAGCGGGTCGAGGGGATCACAGCCTCGGTCTTGCTGGCCGTCAGGCGTGCCCGCAGGCTGTTGGCGTCATAGCCCCGGTCGGCCAGCAGCCGCGTCGGAGCGGACAACTTGTCCAACAGAGCCGGGGCAACCGAGATGTCAGCCCAGTTGCCGGGGCTGAAGGTGACGGCGACCGTGCGCCCGCAACCATCTGTCAACGCATGGATTTTGGTGGTTGGACCGCCACGCGAGCGCCCCCCCTTTTCCGCCGTGAGCGGAACGATAGGCGCACGGCGGTGCTGAGATCATCAGGCAGTTCGGTCCGCGCCGAGAGGGTCGCAAACAGACGCGCCCAAAGACCGAGATGGCTCCAGCGGGTGAACCGGTTGTAGACCGTCGTCGAAAGACCATAGTCCGACGGGCAATCCTGCCAGCGCCACCCCACCCGCCGCGCGCCAAGCTGGTTCGTCGGCAACATAAGGTTCATTGGCAGTCCATGCATCGTCCGAAAGCCAAAATCCAGATGACATCCCCATCTCCCTCAACGATTGAAGAGAGTGAATCGCATGAAACAAACCACTTCTATAGCGTGATTAGGTTTGGATCCTAGGCCTCCGCAAAGACTTGACACTATCTGAAAGTTTGGGCGTCGAAATGGGCGTCTACGCGATGGACCGGATGATCAGATTGACCAAATCAGCCTGTGGGCTTCTTGCCAAAGGCGACGGCCAGAATGATAATGGCGCCAGAAACCATCATCTGTTCGCTGACGTCCAGACCCATGATGATCAGGCCATTGTTGATCGTGCCGATCAGCAGTGATCCGGCAAATGTGCCAAGGATGCTGCCGCGCCCACCAAACAGGCTGGTGCCGCCAAGGATAACGGCGGCAATCGCCATCAGTTCTGCCCCCTCGCCAAAGTTGAAACGCGCGGTCTGCATCATGCCGGAATAAAGCATGCCCGCCAGTGCGGCCGCCGCCCCCGACAACAGGAACACAATGAATTTCACCCGCCGGGTTTTGACGCCGGAATATTCCGCCGCCATCCGGTTGCCGCCGGTGGCCAGAACTTCTCGCCCGAAGCCGGTGTATTTCAG
>JANPNB010000305.1:0-2064 GCA_031427275.1 Alphaproteobacteria bacterium
CCTGGCACATCGCCGAAACCCGCGAAGAGGCCCGCGCCCAGGCCGGAAAGGGCCTGATGCACTGGCACAATGAATATACGGTCGGCACCCTGATGCGACCCGGGGCGGCAGAATTCACTTCACCTGACGAGGCAGTGGACAAGACCGCCTTTATCGACGGGGCGGCTTCGGTTATCGGCACGCCGGACGACCTGATCGCGGCCATCCGTAAGCTGTCGGCCTCGGCCGGCGGGTTCGGCACAGTGCTGGGCTTCGCCCACGACTGGGCCAATCGCGAGAACACGCTCAAGAGCTGGGATCTGGTGGCCCGCTACGTCATCCCGGAAATCCATGGCCTGCTCGACGGTTATCGTGACTCACGGAAATATGTGGTCGAGCACCGAGAGTCTTTCGAACGTGCCGGTCAGGCGGTCTTGAGCAAGATCATGTCGCATGAGGGTGCGGCAGCGGCCCTGAAGGCTGGCATGCAAACCGGCGCAGCGCTCAATTCACCCAACGCGCCGGACCTCAATAAAGCGGCTGCCGACGCTAAATAGACGACTCCCTCCCCTTCATGGGGAGGGTGGCCGACACATCGTGTCGGACGGGTGGGGAATTCTGCCACAGCGGCGGCCTCCCAAACTACCCCACCCTGGTCGCTGCGCGACCTGTCCCTCCCCATGAAGGGGAGGGGGTTCTTAGATCGGCGAAAACACCGGCACTGGCGGGCCGCCCTCAGTGGCCTGGAACTTCACCTTGACCCGCTGTCCAATCGTCAACTTGGCAAAGTCGCAATCGACGAAATTGGTCAGGACGGCGGGGCCTTCATCCAGGGTCACGTAGCCGATGGCATAGGGGCCGGTCGGCGAGCGGTACATGACGGAATAGGTATAGATCACGCCCTCACCTGGGCTCTCCTCCCATACCGTATCCTCGGAGAAACAGTAGGGGCACATGCTGCGCGGATACCAATGGGCCTTGCCGCAGCCATTGCAGCGTTTGATCAGGAACCGGCCTTCGGTGGCGGCGTCCCAGAACGGTTTGGACTCAATGGTGACGGCGGGCGCGGGGATCTTGCGGGTTTCAGCTTCGCTCATGGTTCTATTCCCGCTCTAGGATGACTGTGCCGGCCGCATGCCGGCTACCCAGCGATCCGCCCGTTCCGTGGGCGATGGCCAGGTCGCAATTGGGCACCTGAACCTTAGGGTGGGCCTCGCCGCGCAGCTGACGCACCGCCTCGATCACCTTGGTGATGCCGCCGCGGTTGGTAGGGTGATTGTTGCAAAGCCCGCCGCCATCGGTGTTGAAGGGCAGCTTGCCGACACCGGAGATCAGGTTGCCGTCACTGACGAACTTGCCGCCCTCACCCTTCTTGCAGAAGCCGAGATCCTCCAGCTGCATCAGCACGGTGATGGTGAAGCTGTCATAGATCGAGGCGTACTTCATATCCGCAGGTGTAACCCCGGCCTCAGCAAAGGCGATGGGACCAGACCACACCGCTGCCGAGTGGGTCAGGTCGAGGCTGTGACCCCCACCTGGACCTTTCGGAGCCTCACCAACACCGATCACCTTGACCCGGGGCCGGTTGAGCGACTTGGCGATCTCCGGCGTGGTGACGACCAGCGCCCCGCCACCATCGGTGACCACGCAGCAGTCCAGCAGATGCAGCGGATCGGCGATCAGGCGAGAATTCACCACCTCTTCCACCGTCACGACGTTCTTCAGGAACGCGTGTTCGTTCCATTGGGCATGATGGCTAGCGGCAACCTTGATCCAAGCCAGTTGTTCACTGGTGGTGCCATACTCATGCATGTGGCGCATGGCGCACATGCCGTAGGTATTGTGGGTCGAACCGCCATAGATGTTCTCAAATCCGGCTTCCGGCGGGCCGTCGCTCAGCGCGCCGGGCTTGCCGCCGCCACCACCAGGGCGTCCGCCCTGGCCCTGCCGGGGACGCCCGGCCAAGGTAATCAGCGCCACCTTGCACTTGCCCGCCGCAATGGCCTGGGCCGCGTGGCCGACGTGAATGAGATAGGACGAGCCGCCCGTCTCGGTGGAGTCCATGTGCCTAAGGTTCTTCAAACC
>JANPNB010000306.1:0-2138 GCA_031427275.1 Alphaproteobacteria bacterium
AATGGGTTTGTGATCTCGAAAAATAACATAGTCATTTCCGTGTGCGAAGACATTGTAAGTTGCGGAAGGATTCACCGAGCTTGACTGAGTTGCCGAAGGGCCGTCCAATCAGCGTATCTCCAACCCCTCAGGATCAATCCCGCTCGACGGATCGCCATCGACATACACATAAGGGTTCTGCCCGCCGCCGAGCCCGATGGGATCGACCTGCGCATACCGCCCCAGGCTCGGGTCGTAGTTGCGGAACCAATTCTGGCTCAGACCGCCCGTCTCAGCTTCGCTCCACTGTCCAGGTAGCCGCAGGTCTAGCCCCGCGCTTGGCGTGCCAAACACTGTCGCCTTGCCATACGGCTCCACATAGGCATCCCAGACCTTGGCTGCCGCATAAACGGGGTTCAGTTTCGGCTCTCGCTGAAATGAGTTATTGCAGTCAGAATGGCAAACACCACCCCGCCAGCAATTAATCCACAAAGAAGGTAAAGTTCTGCGGATGTGATATATACAACAGACCCGTGAGTATTGAGTTCATGCACTCTTCCTGTGAGCAGATTGGGTATCGAATTTCGCCGAGCGGCATAGCGCATCCACACGGAGAAGGATGAAAACCAGAAAATCAAGGCCAGAATTCCAGCGGGGAGCTTGATGAATTTCAACATGGGTCCCGCTTTTGGATGAAAGCCGCTTTCACCATGGACGCACGACCGTATAAGTGCCACCGAGAGTACCCGACACCGGTGTACCGCCGCCACCACCGATGAACAGATTGCCTCCAACGACCGAACCCGCGCCATATCCTTCGCCGCCAACAATCACCCCTTCGCCACCTGAAACGCTGGAATAACGGTGACAGTGCATTTAATTACCCCATCGTGGTTACGGTGACGCTGTATGAAATACAAACGAACCCCGCATGCTATCGAAAGCAATAAATATTTCTTTCAATGGCCCCGTAACTGGCGGGGTAGCTCCACAATTCGAGGGACCGTCATGCTTGAAGATCCCGGCATTTACCGGCGCATGATCGAGATCAAGGCGGATCCAATACAGTGAGGGTTACTTACCGGTAGATACCAAGGGACGCATCTATATGGCAAATCTGGCTGAGACCCACGTCATCCGCAATCGATTGCCCGTCGTTCGCTGCGCCGCAGCGGGCGCGGTGGCCCTAGGGGCGCTCTTCGTGCTTTGCTGGATCGCTGCGGCGCTCGGATGGACCAATGCGAGCCACATGTATGTGTCGTTGTTCACCCTTTCCCCGGTCGGCTCGACCACGGCATTGGCGGTGGGGCTCTGCTGGTCGCTCGGGTTCGGTGCGCTGGCTGGCGCGCTGATCGCCTTGGCGTTCAATGCGCTGGCCTTCCTCGAAAGGTGATCCGCCGTGGTCGGCAGCCTCGGTTCCGAAGTGCCGCTGCCGGTCTGATTGGTGCCTGCGCGGCCTACCAGCTGCTCGTCGGAGCCTACTTCCTGGCGTTCCGGCCACCGCTTCTGCCGGAAGACCTTCGCTTCCTCGGCGTGACGGCTGAGCAACTTGTCGTGGTTTTGCCTCGACTCGAGCCCTGGCTGGACCTGGTCTTCGCGGTACTTGGCGGACAGATGGCGGCGCTCGGCGTACTTCTGGCCGGGTTCGCAGCGCGTCTTGCGCGAGACAAGGCTATGGACGGGTATGAACTCGTCCTGCTTGGTCTCGCGGGACTGCTGTCCGTGGCGTCGATGAGCGCCGCAAACTTCGCGCTTGGGTCGGACTTCCGCTGGCTTCTGGTTCTTCCCGTACTGGCCTGGTCGATAGGCATTGCGCTGGCCGCCCTCGGGCGCAGCGCGGGCGCACGCAAGGGAGGGCCTGCATGACCGAAGAGAAGATCGGACCCGACGCCCGCGACAGGCTGCTCAATAGGGCGTGCTTCTGCGTCACCTTGGACCGCGCCAGCCTGCTGACGGCGATCGCGGCCGAAGCCCCCGATCCGGAGCTTGCGGCCGCGCTCATCGCCGCTCGCCCGCATCTCTTCGCGGCCATGCCGGTATTCCTGGCGGAACAAGACCTCAAATCCATGCTTGAGGTCGTCGCTGCGGTCGAGGCGGCCGCGCAGGACCCTGCCTACCAAGCTGCGGCATTGGCGTGGGCACCGGCGATCGCGCGACAT
>JANPNB010000307.1:0-1778 GCA_031427275.1 Alphaproteobacteria bacterium
AGGGGGCCTGCGAGACGATGGAGGGGCGGTTTTGGTGGCCGGTATTTTTGCCGCCATTCCGTATTGCGTGGACTTGATTGGCGGGCCGTACATCGAAACGAATGAGGCGGTTTGCAAAGCTTTTCGACCGAAAAGCGCCCGTCGCTCCGCGCCCCCATCGGTTTGATTTTTCGTCGGCTGGGAAACAGCGCGTTGCAACTGAATGCGGTGCTAACCCGGTCAGGTCGGAAATTTTCAAGAAAATAGCTGTTAGCCCATGATTACTCTGCATAGAAAGCTATCATATGTATAGCAACTGCTGGCTCGATTCTGCGGCGGTTGCTACTTGCCCATCAGCTGGTTGAGCTTGTCAGCCTCAAAGGTTTCATGCAAAGCCGCGTCTTTCGGCACGCAATCTGAGGCGCTGGCCGCTCTGGCATCAGACAACTTTTCAATGGCCTGCCAGAGCAGCGCAATCTGATGCTCCTGCGAGCCCGCGTTGTCAATCAGTCCGCGCAGCGCCTGGCTCAGTGGGTCGTCTTCCAGCGTAATACCATAGGCCGAAAATTTGGCGCTGGGCCCGGAGACGTCGGCGCTCTCGCCCTGCTTTGATGGAATGATGCGTGCCGGAATGCCCACCGCCGTCGCACCGGCCGGCACTGGCTTGATGACCACGGCATTGCTGCCGATCTTGGCACCGTCGCCCACCAGAAAACCACCCAGCACCTTGGCGCCTGCGCTCACCACCACGTCGCGCCCCAGCGTCGGGTGTCGTTTCGCGCCCTTGTAAAAACTTGGCTAGCGGCTCGACCACGCCACTCCCGCCCGGGTTGGTGGCAAGCCCAAGCGTGAACGGCTGCTTGGGCGGCAGGCCGGAGACGGCGGCCTGCAGGATCTGGACCTGCCCCTGATCGAACAGCGTCACTTGGCTCTGGCCTTGGCCTGACAGGGTCAGCTGCACCTTGCCGTTTGCCTTGGCGAGCGGGACGAGGTTGACCTTCATGAAGAAGACGCTGAAGCGCCACGGCTCACCCGAAAAGATCACCACCGACGGCCTGCGCTCATACCGAGCAGCAATGAATGAGCTTGGCAACGCCGAGAAGCAGGAGATCGGCCGCCTTTTTTTAAGCAGGCGGTTCTCGAGGGTCGGCCGTTGGGCCAACAACCGGGTCGAGAACAGCCACCTGCCATTCCGACGACGAGAGCGGGCGATGCTTCGCTTCAGGCGAATGAAGACGCTACAGAAGTTCGCCTCAGTCCATGCCAACGTCCACAACCACATCAACCAGGAACGCCACCTCGTCGATCGCCAGACCTACAAGGACCGCCGCTCGGCCGCACTGGCCGAGTGGCAGGCAGTCATGAGTTGGGCTCGCGCGTTGAGCCATAGCTCCATCGTGTCGAAACGAGTTGCGATTAAACTAACAGCACCGTCGCTCGTGCTGGGATCCACTTCAAGATGGATGCCCTCATTGGGGCGCCGGATTACCATGGTTTAGCCGCGCAGGTGGATTGCCTCCCAGATCCATGATAAGTTTCGTGAGCAGATAAAGCCGCGGCGTAAGGGTATTAAGGTCCAGATATTCCTTGTCGGAGTGGAAGCCTCCACCGACCGGACCCAGCCCGTCAAGTGCCGGCACGCCGGCATCGTAAGCCAAAGCAGATTCAGAGGCGCCGCCATTTCCGGCACGGCTTATTGTCCAACCCATGCCAGCATAAATTGCCTCTGCTCGTGCAGCCAAGGCAGCCGTTGCGGCATTGTCCGGAAGCGGCGGGAAAGCCGGTTCCCGGCTCACCGT
>JANPNB010000308.1:0-12433 GCA_031427275.1 Alphaproteobacteria bacterium
ATGAGCGGCAAAGAAGCAGCAGTGCGGTCGATCTCGGAGGTGGCGTCAGCGACCTTAGAGCGAGTCGAACGTCCCCAATTGCAGTTGGTCCGCAAGGTCGTGGTCGACCGTTCGCGCGATTCTCTGCTGACCGATTTCGGCAAGACGACTCTGGAAGACCGCTATCTGCTGGCCGGCGAGAGCTATCAGGACATGTTCGCCCGCGTGGCGACCGCCTATGCTGATGATGCCGACCATGCCCAGCGGGTCTATGACTATATCTCCCAGCTTTGGTTCATGCCCTCGACGCCGGTGTTGTCGAACGGCGGGGCCGATCGCGGTCTGCCGATTTCGTGCTTTCTGAATTCGGTTGGCGATTCGCTGGGTGCCATCCAAAGCGTCTGGAACGAGAACGTGGCGCTGGCTTCCAATGGCGGCGGCATCGGCACCTATTGGGGCGGCGTCCGTTCCATCGGCGAAAAGGTCAAGGGCGCCGGTCAGACCAGCGGCATCATCCCCTTCATTCGTGTCATGGACTCACTGACCCTGGCCATCAGTCAAGGCTCGCTCCGTCGCGGCTCGGCGGCGGTCTATCTGGACATCCACCACCCAGAGATCGAAGAGTTCCTGGAGATCCGCAAACCCTCAGGCGACTTCAATCGCAAATCCTTGAATCTGCATCACGGCATTTCGATCAGCGATGAGTTCATGGAGGCCGTACGCGAAGGGGCTATGTTCGGTCTGCGTTCGCCAAAAAACGATGAAGTTCTACGCGAGGTCGACGCCCGCTCGCTCTGGCAGAAGATCCTGGAAATCCGCCTGCAAACCGGCGAGCCCTATCTGATCTTTTCCGATACCGTGAACCGCGCCATGCCGCAGCATCAGCGCGACCTAGGTCTGTCGGTGCGCCAGTCCAATCTCTGTTCAGAGATCATGCTGCACACGGGCGTCGATCACCTAGGTAACGACCGCACGGCGGTCTGCTGCCTCTCCTCGGTCAATGCCGAGACCTTCATGGAATGGCGTGACCATCCCACCTTCATTGAAGACGTGATGCGCTTCCTGGACAATGTGTTGCAGGACTTCATCGGTCGCGCACCGCCGGAAATGGCTAATGCGGTCTATGCCGCCACGCGGGAACGTTCCGTGGGCCTGGGGCTGATGGGTTTCCACACCCTGTTGCAGGCGCAAAACGTGCCATTTGAAAGCGCGCTGGCCAAGTCCTGGAACATGCGTCTGTTCAAGCATTTGCGCCGCCAGTCCGACGCGGCCTCCCGCACTTTGGCGGCTGAGCGCGGCCCATGCCCGGACGCTGCTGAGCGCGGGGTCATGGAGCGGTTTTCCCATAAGCTCGCCATCGCCCCCACCGCCTCAATCTCGATCATCTGCGGCGGGACCAGCGCGGGCATTGAGCCGATCCCGGCCAATATCTATACGCACAAGACCCTGTCAGGCACCTTCGCCGTCAAGAATGCCTATCTAGAGCGCTTGCTCGAAGTGAAGGGGGCCAACACCTCCGCTGTCTGGGATTCAATCCTCGAGAATGAGGGCTCGGTCCAGCACCTCGACGTGCTCAGCCAAGACGAGAAAGACGTTTACAAGACCGCCTTCGAACTCGACCAACGCTGGGTCATTGAGCTGGCCGCTGACCGTACGCCCGATATTTGCCAATCACAGTCGATCAACATCTTCTTGCCCGGCGACGTGGATAAATGGGACCTGCACATGCTGCACTGGCAGGCTTGGGAGCGAGGCTGCAAGTCGCTCTACTATCTGCGCTCCAAGTCCGTACAACGCGCCGCCCACGCGGGAGGCGAGGCTATCGTCCAGATCGAAAGTGGGCCGAGCGAGCGCGTTGATTATGACGAGTGTCTCGCCTGCCAGTAGAGGTGATTGCTGTGTTTCACCGCAGAGGCGAAATTCTTCCAAATTTGACGGCAACTTAACTGCCCTAAGCCTTGTTAGGGTCTTGTGTTGTTCTTTCGTCATGAGAGGATGGCACAAGTCGCGCACGATACGGCGACAGGGGAGTTTTGGATGCGGACGGGGCTAGCCATCGTCTTGGCAGTTCTGGGTACGGCGAACCTCGCCGTGGCGCAGTCGACACTGGTTTCTTCCGACGTGGGCACCAGCCAATTGATGAACGCCGCCTTTCTGCGCGGTGAGCGTTTGGACCGTGTCACCGACACAAAGATCACTGATGTCCTGGCGACGCGGGATCTGCCCATCTCGATCAAGCTTTCCGGCGAACGATTTGCCCTTAGCCTGACGCCGCACGCGGGCCTAGGCATCTCGAGTTTCGGCAATTCCGCCGAGGCCGGTGCTGTCCTTACCTTTGGCCCCAAGGGACCAGATCAATCCCTTACCGCCAAACTCGACCGGATGGGTGTGCACGACGGTGCCGACTTTGGTGATCGGGGCCGATGGTATGTTTTCGCAGCAGCCAGTGGTCGCGCTGTGGGACTAAACATGCTCAAGGGGCCGACCAACAGCTGGGATCAATCCTGGAGCCAAGATCCCTCCAGCGCCCTCATCGGTGATGCTCAGCTGGGTCTGGGCTGGCGCAAAGGGGCGATGCAAACCTCGCTGGGCTATATCCATCGCGAGATCAAGGGCGATCACATGCTCTGGGGTCAGCAGGCCCGCGACGACTCCATGGTGGCCTTCTCGCTGATCGTAAAGCCGCGTCACTGACTGTATTTCTGTGCCGCTGGCCGTGAAGTCGAAAAGCTATCCCCAGCTCCGTTCACAACATCTTGGGGTCTGGCGTTAACTCGGCGCTAGATGTTGTCGGCGATCAAGGACTATGGTCTGCGTTCGTCCGCCGATTCCGCCCAGCTAGAAAGTCGCCCCGTGGCCCTCGTCAACCCGACCTCTGCCAGAACATCCCTGCCAGGCCTGCTCACGCCGTCCTTCGCTTATAAACCCTTCCGCTATCCCTGGGCTTATGACTTCTGGAAGAAGCAGCAGCAGGTCCACTGGATGCCCGAGGAAGTGCCGCTCGGCGAAGACCTCAAGGATTGGGCGACCAAGCTCAATGACCGTGAGCGCAATCTGCTGACCCAGATTTTCCGCTTCTTCACCCAGTCCGATGTTGAGGTGAACGACAACTATATGGAGCGCTATAGCCGCGTCTTCAAACCCACCGAGGTCAAGATGATGCTGGCCTCGTTCTCCAATATGGAGACGATTCATATCGCGGCCTACGCCCTGCTGCTCGAAACCATCGGCATGCCGGACTCCGAATTCACCGCTTTCCTGGAGTTCCAGGAAATGCGCGATAAGCACAACTACATGCAAAAATTCGGCGTCGAGACCAATGCTGACATTGCCCGCACCCTGGCCATGTTCGGCGGCTTCACTGAGGGGCTACAACTCTTCGCCTCCTTCGCCATGCTGATGAACTTCCCGCGTCACAATAAGATGAAGGGCATGGGCCAGATCGTCTCCTGGTCGGTGCGCGATGAGAGCTTGCACTGCGAGGGCATCATCAAGCTCTACCACGCCTTCAATGCCGAGACCGGCGTGGTCACCAAATCTGTGGCCGACGACATCATCGATTGCTGCAAGACGGTGGTGACGATGGAGGACGCCTTCATCGACTTGGCCTTCAGCGCCGGCGATATCCAGGGCATGACGCCTGACGACATCAAGGCCTATATCCGCTTCATCGCCGACTGGCGCCTGCGCCAACTGCATCTGCCCGAAGTCTACGGTGCCCGGGAAAACCCGCTGCCCTGGCTGCAGTCGATGCTCTCAGGCGTCGAGCACGCCAACTTCTTCGAGGCCCGCTCAACCGAATACTCCAAGGCCGCCACCAAGGGCCAATGGCACGGCGACGCCGGGGTCTGGGGTGAGTTCGATAAGCTAATGGGTCGACGGACGGAGACGGCGGTCCCGGCGGAATAAGGTGCAGACAGTCTTCCGCCAGTCCTTCCTTCAGACTGAACCATCCTCGGGTGATTTCGCCCAAGGAGCCTGAAAGTGATGTCACGCAGTTAAAACACGATACGCTCAACTAAGGGCTTGCTATGCCTAGTTCCTGTAGGAATTTCTGCGTCATTTCCTCAATTGTCTTTAGGTCTGAAATCAGCTGAGCGTGGAAAATGATGGGCCTGGAGCCCTCATTGATGGAATGAATCATCAGAGGCTGAAAGTGTTCCAGGGACTTCCTCTCGGCCTCGAGTGTCGCATGCGCCGCTAAATTGGCCTGCAACAATGCTGTTTGGCTACGGTTCCAAAGGTCATTCCATTGTTCCCCGTTGTCGGGATGTATGGTCGTAGGTGGGATGTAAAGTGGGACACGATGAGCGAGCGCATCCCGAAAGTCGGTAATATGTTCAAACCACTTCTGTAGGCCCTCAAGATATGATGAGAACGTGGGTGAAAACGACGCGCGGACCTTCTTGTATTTCTTGTTCAATCCGACCTGCATGCGGCCTAGAGGCTTGCCATCGTCTCCAGTTACACCCCGTTCGAGAACCCACACCCATGCGAGATTATCTAGGAAGCCGAACAAATTGAAGGTGAAGGCCTGAATATTCATTGTGGCATCCAAGAGTTCGATGCGGTCTGGCACGGTGTCTCTATCGGGCGGAAGGGTCTCGAAAACACGGTCAACACAGTGGATGAGGAAGCGAAGCCTGCGGGAGAGCCCGTGGGTGGCGTACTCCTCCGCTCGCTCGTTGCCGTACGTCCTTGTTACAAGCGCTTCGACTAGAGCGCTGACCTTTGCGTGTAATACGTCGTAATCTTCTTGCAGTTCCTGAATCTGCTTTGGGCTGAAGAAGTTTGTCATTCGGGACCGTCCAAGAGCGATGGCAAGATAGTCAGGGCATCAGACCGCCAATCGATGTGGTCCGGCGCTAAACTACCCTCTTAGTCGGTCCGGTTCCTCAATCTCACCTTCCCACTTGGCCACCACGGCGCTGGCAACCGAATTGCCCACCACATTGGTCGCCGACCGCCCCATGTCCAACAGCTGGTCTACCGCCAGGATCAGGCCGATCCCGGCCTCGGGCAGTTTGAAATAGGCGAGCGTCGCGGCGATCACCACGATGGAGGCTTTCGGCACACCGGCCATGCCCTTGGACGTAATCATCAATAGACCCAGCATGGTGATCTGTTGCGCCAGGGTCAGCTCGATGCCGTAGATCTGGGCGATGAACAGGGTCGCGAAGGTGCAGTACATCATCGACCCGTCCAGATTGAACGAATAGCCGAGTGGCAGCACGAAGCTCGCCACCTTGCGCGACACGCCGAATTTCTGCAGCGCCTCCAAGGTGCCCGGATAGGCGGCTTCCGATGATGCCGTAGAAAAGGCCAGCAGCATCGGCTGGCGAATGCCCGCGATGAGGCTCAGGGCCCGTCGCCCCACGAACAGAACTAGGGCTCCCAACAGCAGCACCCAAAGGATGCCGAGCGACGCATAGAAGCCCAAGATGAACTTGGCATAGGCCCCCAGGATATCGAGCCCCTTGGTCGCGACGATGGCAGCCAGCGACGAGAAGATCGCTAGGGGCGAGGCGGCCATCACATAGCCTGTCACCTTGAGCATGATCGCCGAAATCTGCTCGACCAGCACCAAGACCGCCGGGGCCTTGTCATCAATCGCCGAGACCGCTGTGCCAATGAATATCGAGAAGATCACGATGGGCAGGATCTCGTTATTGGCCATGGCCTTGATGATCGAGTCCGGGATCAAATGGGTGGTCAGGAACTCTTTCAGGGTCAGTTGGGTCGACGCCGTGGCCGCATTGGCTGCGACGCTGGGGTCCACCGCCACGCCGGCTCCCGGCTGAATCCACTGCACCATAACCAGGCCGATGGTCAGCGAGATGATCGAGGCGGTGATGAACCAGGCCATGGTCTTGACGCCCACGCGGCCCACGGCGGCGGCGTCTTCCATATGCGCGATCCCGGCCACCAGGGTGGCAAATACCAGGGGCGCAATGATCATCTTGATGGCGCGCAGGAACAGGGTGGTGATGATTCCCAGATTATCGGCCACCGCCTTGGCATCTGCCGCGGGGAGATACTGATGCACCGCCCAGCCGACCAGCACCCCCAACACCATGGCGGCGACAACGAAGTAAGTGAAAAGCCGGTTCATGCGTGCTCTCGGAAAGGTGCCTGTCCAAACACAGACGACAGGACTAGCGTCGCGTCAACAGCAAGGACGCACCATGGAACACGCCAAATTCGATCGTCGGCAACTGATCGGGACCGTCGCGGTTATGTCTGCTCTACCGCTCGCCGCTCACGCCACGGATAGTCCCATGACAGGCACCAAACCGACCTTTGCGCCGCAACCTAAGCCGCTGCCCTTTGATCCCAAGACCATCACCGGCATCTCAGAGAAACTGCTCATCAGCCACCACGACAACAACTATGTCGGCGCGGTGAAACGCCTAGCCGTCATTGACGCCCAACTCGGCGATCTCGACATGGCCAAGGCTTCCGGCTTCCTGCTCAACGGCCTCAAGCGCGAAGAGCTGATCGCCTGGAACTCGATGATCCTGCATGAGCTCTATTTCGCAGGGCTCGGTGCTCCAAGCCGACCCGGTCCAGCCCTGGCGCGGGCCATCGAGCGCGACTTCGGCAGCGACGCCCGATGGCGTGCCGAGTTCTCCGCCATGGGCAAGGCGCTGGGCGGCGGCTCCGGCTGGGTGTTGCTCACCTATAGCCACCGCGATAACCGCCTGATGAACCAATGGGCCATGGACCACACCATGACCCTGGCCGCCGCCACCCCGATTCTGGCCATGGACATGTACGAGCACGCCTATGCCATGGACTACGGCACCAAGGCCGCCGCCTATGTCGACGCCGTCATGGCCACCTTCAACTGGGCCAATGCGGACGCGGTCTATGGTAAGGTGAGCGGGTAGTTGATTTATAGCTATTTATTGGCTATAATCTGAACATGACCAGTTACAGCGTCGCCGACGCCAAGAACAACCTATCGCAACTGATCGACCGCGCGCTTAAAGGCGAGGACGTGGTGATCAACCGGCATGGCACGCCGGTGGTGGAACTCCTGGCGGTCATACCTCCATCCAAGCCGGCTACGGCTGAGGACATGGCTTGGCTAGAGGCTCGCCGCTATCGTCCTGCAAAGCCAGTCACTGAGGACGCCGCTACCCTAGTCTCGCGGATGCGCGATGAGGATGAGCATTGAGTCTCTATCTCGATGCCAGCGTGTTGGTGGCATTGTCTATCGAAGAAGCCTCCAGCGCCCAGGCTCACGCCCGAGTTATCGGCGAAACCCTGTTGATCAGCGACTTTGCCGCCGCCGAATTCTCCGCCGCTATCGCGCGGCGGGTTCGCATGGGCGACATGCCGGCGACACAAGCCTCGGCAACCTTCCAGGCGTTCGATGGCTGGGCCGCGCGCGCGACCAGCCGGGTCAGGCAGGATGCCTCCGATATTCAAAACGCGGAGATCTTGGTGCGGCGCTTGGACCTGGGACTACGTGCGCCTGATGCTTTGCATATCGCCATAGCTCGCCGTCTGGGTGCGACCTTGTTCACCTTTGACCTCACGATGGCCAACGCGGCCCGCGAGCTCAACCTATCCATACTGCCCTGATCACCCTCGACGCCAAGGCCACGCTCGTGTAGCCAATCGGTACCGCAGCTGAGCGAACGCCTTGCCCGACGTCTTCCTCTCCTACAGCCACGCTGACCGCGCCGCCGTGCAGCGGTTTGCGGCGGCGTTTGAGGCGCAGGGTCTGGAAGTCTGGTGGGACAACAGCCTGCGCTCGGGCGAGTCCTTCGATGAGAAGATCGAGCAAGCGCTGCGCCAAGCCAAGGCGGTGGTGGTGCTTTGGTCCAAGGCGTCGGTCGCTTCGCGCTGGGTGCGGGCCGAGGCCACCCTGGCCGACCGCAATAAGACCCTGGTGCCGGTGATGATCGAGGCCTGCGATCGGCCGATCATGTTTGAACTGACCCATACGGTGGACCTGTCCCACTGGCAGGGCGCGCAGGATGATCGTGCTTGGCTGGCGCTTCTCGCTGATGTCCGGCGCCATGTCGGGCGTGAGCCGCCGCAAGAGGCTTCGCCGACCCCCAGCCCGCAGATCGCGCCTCAGCCGCTGGCCACCAAGCCGTCCATCGTGGTCCGCCCCTTCGCCACCATGGCCGGGGCCGGAGAAGCCGACTATTTTGCCGATGGAATGGTCGTCGAGATCGTTTCGGCGCTGTCGCGCTTCCCGTCGCTGTTCGTGATCGCCAGCGGCACTAGTTTCAACCTGCGCGGCGATACGCGCAGCAGCGGTGCCATCGCCCGAGAACTTGGGGTGCGCTATGTTCTTCAGGGCAGTGTGCGCAAGAGCGGCAACGCCATCCGCATCGCCGTCGAACTTCTGGATGGCGACGGCCACACACCAATTTGGACTCAGCGCTTCGATGGCACACTGGATGATGTGTTCGCCCTGCAGGACGAGGTTGCCGGCGCGGTCGCCGCGCGCATCGACTCGTCCATTCAGGCCCATGAAATGCGCCAGGCCGACACGCGGCTGACCAACGATCCAGGCGCCTATGACCTGTTCCTGCGTGGGTCGCACAATATGTGGGCGAAGTATGAAGAGGCCGAGCTTCGTGAGGCGATCAGCCTGTTCGATCAGGCCATCGCGCTTGACCCCCGCTTTGCGTTGGCGATGGTACTCAGCAGCAATGCTTGCTACAATCTTCAGTTGTGGTACGCCTGCACGGACCAACAGGACCTCATGGCGAAGTGCCTTATGTTGGCTCAACGGGCCCTGCAGATCGACCGGGACGACCATCGGGTAATCGCTTGGGCGTCCTTCAGCCTGCTGCAATGCGGTCAGCCGATCGCCACTGTGAACGGCTTAATCGAACGGGCGCTGGAGATGAATCCCGGTGACTCTATCACGCACTATCGGTCAGGCTGGGTCAACGTCTTCGCGCCAAACCCCACCAAGGCCTTGGCGGATTTTGAGACCGGTCTGAGACTCGACCCGCGCTCGCCTTGGCGTGCGACCTTCTTTGCGGGTCAAGGGACGGCTTTGTTTCACTTGGGCCGGTTTGAGGAAGCGATCCCGCTGTTGCGGCAAGCCGCCGAGCAACTTCCCTTTAGCCGGACCGCACTCTGCACTATGCAAGCCGCCGCCTTGGGCTTTCTGGGCAGGGCCAATGAGGCCGAGGCATTGGACGATGTCCGCTATCCGTTGACAGCACAGGCTGAGGCCTACTTCGACAATGTCCGCGACGGCTCTTTGAAGCCAAAGGTCCTCGAGGGCCTGCGGCTGGCCGGGATTGCTGTTGATAGGCCATAGCGGCCTGCTGGATCAGGCGCGCGCGGGCTTGGTGATGAAGGGCTAGTCCCTGGGCGTGACCGCGCGGCGTCTGGGGTGCAACGCCACAAACGCTTCACGGACTTGGTTGAAGAATCGGGGCGGAAGGAAGCCGTAGTCATAGCGGTCTTTCCGCGCGACTTTCCGTAGGTCATATCCTGGCCACATGAAGACATTGCCCTCAGAGACCACCACCCAAGAGCGCTGATCATCTAGCCCAAGGTGGCGTTTGATGGGTGCCGGAATTTCCACAGCCTCATTGGCTTGTGTGGGCGAGCTATGGGTGATGGGCAGAACCGTCACGACGATGGCCCCATCTTCATCTCGCCCCAACGCCAAGACGATCACACTCGGGCGATCTTTGCGACCCTCGGACTGACCCTCGCGGAACTCGCGGTTCCAGAGATACGCATAACCGACGACTAGGCCGGGTTCAGGAGCGGGTATCTTGGCCACGCTGGGGTACTATTTGGCGTCGAGCAAAGCGTCTAGGTGGGCGTGCCGTTCGTCCATGCGAGAGGCTGCGATAGCTTCAACCTCGTCGTCGGTTAGGTCGACGGTCGCGAAGCTGCGGCGTTGGTCTTTGAAGCGCTTGAACTCTTCATAGTCTGCAGGACCAATGAAATAGCCCGTGACTTGGCCGTGGCTGGAAACCGCAACCACCTCACGCTGAGCTTGCATGCGATAACGACCAAAGTTGCGGGTAAACTCAGACGCGGGAACGGTGCCAACCATCGGAAAGTCTCCTCGCTCCGAGTTTGTCAAACTAGCGTAACTTACGCAAGTCGCGTCTTTAGGCTGCCGCATCTCGAAACCATCGCCAAACTGCGCTACACTCCCGCCATGACAGTTGAAAAAGATGCCCTCGCCATTTGGGCGCGGTTGGATGAAGAATACCAAACTTCCGTTGAAGCGCTCCGCGCGGCGCTCAAGAGTTTCCTTTCCGGCGGTCCGCCGCCGGACCTCAGCGTGCGGGCCAATGGGGCCTATGCATATCCAGAGCTACGGCTCACCTGGCCTGCCGGTCAGGCCTATCCCCGCCTCAGCCGGGCCTATGCCCGCATGGCCGCGCCCGGCGAGTATGCAGTGACGATCACCCGGCCCGATCATTTCAAAGATCACCTGATCGAGCAGATCGGCCTGCTAATGGCCGACTTTGATGTTCAGATCGAGGTGCGCCGCTCGCGCCAGGAAATCCCCTTTCCCTATGTGCTGGATGGCTCGGTGGACCTGGCCATGGCTGATGTGGGCTCTGCCGACATTGCCCGGCACTTCCCGACCACGGAGCTGGCCTTCATCGGTGATGAGGTGGTGGACGGCTATTGGACCGCGCAGCCGAACGAACCCCGGCCTCTGGCCCTATTCGACGGCTTGCGCACCGATTTCTCTCTGGCCCGCCTAACTCACTATACCGGCGCGCCGGCCGAGCATGTGCAGCAGTACATCCTCTTCACCAACTACCATCGTTATGTGGATGAGTTCGTCCACTGGGCCTGCGAACAGCTGAAGGACCCCAAGTCCGGCTATACTGCCCTGTCCGCAGCAGGCCGCGTCCTCGTCACCTCCGAAACACCAAATCCCGAGCAAGCCATCGCCGACGGCCCCTGGCGCAAGCACCAGATGCCCGCCTATCACCTGATGGCTCCGGGGCGTCAGGGCGTGACCCTGGTCAATATCGGGGTCGGTCCCTCCAACGCCAAAACCATCTGCGATCACTTAGCTGTCCTGCGACCTCAAGCCTGGCTAATGATCGGTCACTGCGGCGGCCTGCGCGGCTCCCAGACCATCGGCGACTATGTGCTGGCCCACGCCTATCTGCGCGACGACCACGTGTTGGACGGCGTGTTGCCCCCGGAAATCCCCATCCCACCCATCGCCGAGATTCAGGTCGCCATGGGCCGCGCCGCCGAGACCATCACGGGCGAGTCGGGCGAAGTGCTGAAACGCCGCTTGCGCACCGGCACCGTGGTCACCACCGACGACCGCAATTGGGAACTGCGCTATTCCTCCAGTGCACTGCGGTTCAACCAGTCCCGCGCCGTAGCTATTGACATGGAGAGCGCCACTATCGCTGCCCAGGGCTACCGGTTCCGCGTGCCCTACGGCACTTTGCTCTGCGTTTCCGACAAGCCCCTGCATGGCGAGATCAAGCTGCCGGGCCAGGCCAATGCCTTCTATGAGCGCGCCATCGGCCAGCACCTGCAGATCGGCCTGGCCACCCTGGACTTGCTGCGCCAGGAGGGAGCCAAGCTGCACTCCCGCAAGCTGCGCAGCTTCGACGAACCGCCGTTCCGGTGACCCTGGCCGCCGATCCTCAGGCTCCGCTGGAGAAGGTTCGCGCGCTTTGCCTCGCCCTGCCGGAGAGTGCTGAGAAGATGTCACACGGCGCCAACGCCTTCTCGGTGGCCGGCAAAATGTTCGCCTATTTCAACCACAACCATCACGGCGACGGCATGACCGTGGTCAGCGTCAAGACCACGGGGCGTGACGAACAAGAACTGCTGATGGAGGCTGACCCCGACCTCTATAGCTGGCCCGCCTATATCGGCCCCTCCGGCTGGATCGCCATGAACGTAGAGCCCGCCGACACAGACTGGGACCACATCAACGAGCGCCTAAAGACCAGCTGGAAACTCGCCGCACCCAAGCGGTTGCTGCGTTAGCTGAGCTTAGCTAAATTCCCTTTATGACTCAGCTTATCAACCTCGAAGGTATCGAAAATTTCCGCGATTTCGCCGTCAATTCCTTTGAGTTTCACTCTTGCGAGCATACTTCCCAGGCGGGATACTTAACGCGTTAGCTACGACACTGCATACCCCGAAGGTACACAACATCTAGTATCCATCGTTTACAGCTAGGACTACCAGGGTATCTAATCCTGTTTGCTCCCCTAGCTTTCGTCTCTGAGTGTCAGTACTGGCCCAGTAATGTGCCTTCGCTGTTGGTGTTCTTTCCAATATCTACGCATTTCACCGCTCCACTGGAAATTCCCTTTACCCCCTACCATACTCAAGATATATAGTTTCCTTTGCAGATTCCGGGTTGAGCCCGAAGTTTTAACAAAAGACTTAAATATCAACCTGCAGACGCTTTACGCCCAATAATTCCGGATAACACTTGCATCCCCTGTATTACCGC
>JANPNB010000309.1:0-1715 GCA_031427275.1 Alphaproteobacteria bacterium
CCGTTGCCTCACCCGTGCTGTCCTTGCAGGGCGTCGACGCCAAAGCCTGGGACGCACTGCCAAAGGACGACATGGTGTCGCAACGCCTGCTGGAAGTGCAGTTCGGCGAGACCGGTGCCAAGGTGCGCGAGCTTCTGGCGGCTGGCGACGCCAAGGCGGCCCAGAAGCACCTGCAGCGGATGGAAGCGGGCGCTGTCGGCCATCCTTGGTTGCAGGACAAGGTCAAGCACTTGCAGGCGCTGGCAGAGCGCGATGCGTTCATGGCCCAGAAGGAGCTTCGCTACAGCCAGGTCAAGATGTCGTCGCGGTTGTCGTCGGACGATTTCTTGCGTTACGCGGCGGACGAAACTGATCGAGGGGATATCCCGGCGTTCCTGCGGCGCAAGAGTTCCGAGGGCAAGGGCCGCAAAGCCTGACCGGATCGGAATGCCATGGCCACCGCTCAGGGTAGCATCGGATGCAACAACAAGAACAATGCATCGCCATGGCTCGCCTTTGCCCGTCCATTTCCCCACGATTGGCAACGACCGCAGGTGCCTATGCGGAGCTTGACCTGCTGCAGACCCTGGAGCGCGGCCTGTCCGATGCCTATACGCTGTTCCACAGCGTCGACTGGTCGCGTGGTATCGGCCCAACGGAGCAGCATGGCGAGATCGACATCGTGGTGTTGAACCAGAGCGGCGATGTGCTCTTGATGGAAGTGAAGGCCGGTGCCGTCGAGTTCCGCCCGGACGGCATCTTCAAGACATACGGCACCCACGACAAGGACGTCACAGCGCAGGCCAGGTTGCAATTCGGCGCCCTGCTCACCCGGATGCGCGATGTGGGGCTGGATGTGCAACTGCGCCATTTGCTGGTGCTGCCCAACGTGCGGGTCACCTCCGAGACGGTTCAATGGCCGCGTGAGCGCATTGTCGACAGCGCCGACTTCGACCAGGTCGTCTCGCGTGTCGTGCAGGTTCTCGGGCCCGGCACGCGAACCGGCACCACGTTGGAGCGTGTGCAAGCCTTCTTCGAGAACCGCTTTCGGGTGGAGCCGGATGTTTCTGCTCTCGCAGGGCGACTCCAGGCAGTCGCAACCCGCCTGTCTGCGGGCTTGGCCACCTGGGTGCCTCGCATCCAGGTGCCGTCTGGTGTGATTCGGGTTGTCGGCACTGCCGGATCTGGCAAGACGCAGTTGGCGCTGCGGTTGCTGCGCGAAGCGGAGTCTGCAGGCAAGAGGGCTGCCTATATCTGTTTCAACCGGGCGCTGGCCGACCACATTGCGCAGGTGGCACCGGTGCGCGTGCCCGTCGAGACATTTCATGAGTTTTCCCTGCGTGTGGCCCGACGTTCTGGCCTTGTCGCCGATTTCACTGCGCCTGGCGCCTTCGAATCACTTGCGATCCATTGCATGAAGGTAATGCAGGACTCCGAGCCGGATCTGGACCTGCTCGTTCTCGACGAAGTGCAAGACCTGCAACCAGAATGGGTTCAGTCCATGTTGCAGCGGTTGCGGCCGCAGGGGAGTGCTTTTCTGCTGGAGGACCCGGAGCAACAGCTATACAAGGACCGGGAATCCTTTGACATCCCTGACGCGGTGACGATCACCTCGAATGAGAACTTCCGGTCACCGCGTGCCCTGGTCCGATTGATCAACGGCCTGCGGTTGACGGCCAACGAGGTGGAGGCGCTGTCACCCCATGAAGGGGAGATGCCGGACCCGATCGTCTACC
>JANPNB010000310.1:0-1611 GCA_031427275.1 Alphaproteobacteria bacterium
CTACAGGCGGCCGTTCTGAAGGCCAAGGTTGCTGCGGCTCAGGAAGACCTGGCGCGCGCACAACTGGCAGCCGCTAAATCAGACTCCAACCGCACCCAGGTTCAGTTGAGCAAATACGAAATTCGCGCGCCATTCTCTGGGGTGGTTATCGATAAGGCCGCGCAGCCGGGCGAGATCATCTCGCCGTTGTCAGCTGGCGGCGGGTTCACGCGGACCGGCATCTGCACGATTGTCGACATGGATAGCCTGGAAATCGAGGTCGATGTGAACGAGGCCTATATCGGTCGGGTATCAGCTGGTCAGAGGGTGGAGGCGGTGATGGACGCCTATCCGGATACGGTACTGCAGGCCCACGTGATTGCTAAAATCCCTACCGCCAGTCGGGACAAAGCCACGGTGCGGGTGCGTATTGGGTTTGACTCAAATGACGTTCGCATCCTCCCGGAAATGGCCGTCAAGGTCACGTTCCGCGAGACCAAAAACTAGCCTTCACAGCAGGACACCGCCATGAGCGCCCTCATTCAACTGAAGAATGTCGTCAAACACTACAAGCGCGGCAAGGAGGGCATCGCGATCTTTGATGGCCTGACCATGGAGATCGAGAAAGGCGACTTTGTCGCCATTATGGGACCGTCGGGGTCGGGTAAGACCACCTTGCTCAATCTGCTAGGCGGTACGGACCGCTGCGATGGAGGTGAGATTATTTTCGATGGCGAGCGGATCGACGGTTATTCTGAGGGCAAGTTGGCAGCGTGGCGCGCGCGGAGCGTGGGTTTCATCTTTCAATTCTATAATTTGATGCCGGTGCTGACGGCGGCACAGAATGTCGAGTTGCCACTGATGTTGACTTCGCTGTCGGCCAAGAAGCGACGCGACAATGTGGAGACGGCACTGAAGATCGTTGAGCTGTCAGACCGCGCCAAGCATAAGCCCAAGGAACTGTCGGGCGGCCAGCAACAGCGTGTGGCGATTGCCCGCGCCATAGTTTCGGACCCCAAACTGTTGCTGTGCGACGAGCCGACCGGCGACCTGGACCGCACGACCGCCAATGACATCCTGCGGACCCTGCAACAGCTAAACAAGGAAATGGGCAAGACCATTGTGATGGTCACCCACGACCCGGAAGCGGCGCGCTTCGCGACCCGGACCCTGCATCTAGACAAGGGCAGTTTCGCCGAGATGGTCGCATGAACGATTTCGATCTCATTCGCAAAAATCTGTTTCGCAAGCCGTTGCGCACCGTGTTGCTGACGGTGTCGATCTTTATGGCGTTCCTGATCTTCGGGATGTTGACCAGTCTCAATGTGGCGTTGAACCAGGCCACGGAGAGCGGCTCTTCGGCCGAGCGGCTGATCGTTTCCAACAAGATCAATTTCACCCAGCCGATGCCGATCGCCTATGTGAACCGCATCGCAGCGATCCCCGGCGTCACCGGCGTGACCCACTCCAGTTGGTTTGGGGCCTATTACCAGGATCAGCGAAAGAGCCGTTTTGTCGGGTTTGCCGTAGATCCCGAGACCTATTTGGACCTCTACGCCAATGACGTTCGGTTAACAGCCGCCGAGCGCAAGTCTTTCATTGCTGAGCGAACGGGGGTGATCGTCGGCAAGG
>JANPNB010000311.1:0-4670 GCA_031427275.1 Alphaproteobacteria bacterium
ATTGCGGCCGTGATCCGCGAGATGTGTTCATGTCGATGGAACACCATCAAACCAATATGGATATGCCGCACTTGGCCGCAGTGTTGGGGTCGCAGGGCATCGTCCTACAACCTCCGCCGCCCGCACCAGAGGACATCAACGACCGTTTCAAGCTCTGGATGACTCATGCATCGTTCCCGTGGGAGCATGACGGACTGCCGTTCTGGTCGCATTTTCATCATGGCGAAACCTTCTGGAATCATCGCCACCTGCCCAATGTCCACTTCCTGCACTATGCCGACCTGAAAGCCGACCTTGAGGGGCAAATGCGTCGGATTGCTGGACTCTTGGGGATCACAGTCCCCGAGGCGAAATGGCCCGAACTGGTTCGCGCGGCGACCTTCGCCGACATGAAGGCCAATGCCGACAAGCGCGCACCCGACACCAATCACGGGGCCTGGCTGAGTAATTCGGCGTTCTTCAACAAGGGTGAGAACGAGCAGTGGCGAGGCGCGTTATCGGCTGACAGCCAGCAGCTTTATCAGGACCTCGCCCGAACGCGTTATGATCCCACCTATATCGACTGGCTGGAACGAGGATCGACCGCGACCGGTGATCCAAAAACCCAGTAGGCTTGAGTCAGACCCGGTAGACCACGCGGCCATCGACCAGGGTCATCTGAACTTCACCAAACAACCTGCGGCCATCAAAGGGCGAGTTGCGCGACTTTGACTTCAGTTTGTCGAGGTCAACCACGATGGGGGCATTCAGGTCGCAGAGCACGAGGTCAGCTGGCGCGCCTTTGCTCAGTCGCCCGGCATCCAAGCCCAGTAACTCAGCGGGTCGACTGGTGACCGTGCGCATTAGGTCGATGAGCGGAATGCGGTCGCGGAAGGCGAGCAACGCGGGCAACAGAGTCTGCAAGCCCACCGCCCCAGGTGCCGCTTCGTCATAGGGCAGGCGCTTATCCTCGGCTGGCGCCGGGGCGTGTGCGGAAACCACGATATCGATCAGGCCCGAAGCTAGCGCCTCAATGGTCGCCTGGCGGTCGTCCTCGCTGCGCACGGGCGGGTCGAATTTGACGAAAGTGCGGTAGTCCCCGATGTCGATCTCGTTGAACGACAGGTGGTTGATCGAGGTGGTGGCCATGACCGGCAGGCCACGCGCCTTGCCGCGCGCCAGGCTCTCCAGGGCGCAGGCGGTGGTCACCTGATCGACCAGCAGGCGCGCGCCCGTCAGTTCGACCAGGGCCAGATCGCGCTCCAGCATGATCTTTTCGGCGATGGGCGGCACGCTGGGCAGCCCCATGCGACCCGCAAACTCCCCCTCCGTCGCGACGGCACCAGCGGAGAGCCAGGGATCAGCCGGGCGATGAGCCACCAAGACCCCGAAGCTGGCGGCATAGGCCAGGACCCGACGCATCACCTTGCTGTCAACGATGGGGCGGTCGGCGTCAGTGACATAGACGCAGCCCGCGTCGCGCATCAGGCCGATCTCGGCCATGCGTTGGCCTAATGTGCCTTTGGTCGCGGCACCGGCGGGATAGACATGCACCAGCTCGATATCCCGCGTGCGGCGCAGGATGAAGTCGACCACTGAGGCCTCATCTATCACCGGGTCGGTGTCGGGTTGCAGAACGATGGAGGTCACGCCGCCAGCCGCTGCCGCCAGAGCCGCCGACTTCAAGGTTTCCTTGGTTTCCGCCCCAGGCTCGCCGGTCTTGACGCGGAGGTCCACGAGGCCCGGAGCCAACATGGCCCCATGCGCGTCGATCACCTCGATGTCCTCGGAGAGCGTTCCCAGATCACCGCCGTGGACGACCTGAGCGATCTTGCCGTTCTCGACCAGCAATGCTCCGGGGCCGTCCCAACCGCTGGCCGGGTCAACAAGGTGGGCATTAGTGAAGGCGAGGGGGCGGGTCAAAGCTCAAACCTCTCCAGCCACTTCTCGGCCTTGGGTGGCGCATAGGCGGCCATGGTGTCGAGCAGGCGCTCGGCATTGTCGTCGAAGATCAGCATGTCGCGGTGCACGGCTTTGACGAAGGCCTCGGTGACCGTGTGGTCCAGGAAGGCGGCGAGTTTGTCGTAATAGCCGGCCACATTGAGGAACCCGGCGGGTTTGCCGTGAAAGCCGAGCTGACCCCAGGTCCAGATTTCGAAGATTTCCTCAAGGGTTCCGGCCCCGCCGGGCAGAGCGACGAAGCCGTCTGACAGCTCGGCCATGCGGGCCTTGCGTTCGTGCATGGAGCTGACGATTTCCAGGCGGGTGAGGCCGGGGTGAGCTAGCTCCTTGCGTTGTAGAGCTTCCGGCAGCACGCCGATCACCTCACCCCCGGCATTGAGCGCCGCGTCGGCCACAGCACCCATCAGCCCGACTTTGGCCCCGCCATAGACCAGGGTTAGGCCGCGCTCGGCGATGCGGCGTCCCATATGCCCCGCCGCCGCCACATATTCGGCGTTCCAGCCAGAGCTCGACCCACAAAAGACGCAGAGGCTGCGCATCAGTGATTGTCCAATCGGGCGGCCAGAGAGGCGAGGATCGCCATGCGCGCCGCCACGCCCATCTCCACCTGATCCTGGATCAGGCTGACGGCCGGATCGTCGGCGACGTCGGAGTCGATTTCAACGCCCCGGTTCATAGGGCCAGGATGCATGACGCGGACCTGCGGTGCGGCGTGAGCCAGCTTCTCCCGATCAAGACCCCAGAAGCGGAAATACTCCCGCTGGGATGGGGCCAAGACCCCATCCATGCGCTCCAACTGGAGGCGCAGCATCATGACAACATCGCAGCCGGCAATGCCTTCGCGCAGGTCGTGAAAGACTGAGACGCCCCAGCGGTCAGCCTCTGCGGGCATCAAAGTCGGCGGGCCTACCAGTCGGACCTCAGCCCCCATCATCTGTAAGAGGCCGACATTGGAGCGTGCCACGCGGCTGTGCAGCACATCTCCGCAGATGGCGACGCGAAGACCTGCGATTCGCCCAAAGGCGCGGCGCATCGATAGAGCGTCGAGCAGCGCTTGGGTCGGGTGCTCATGTTGACCATCCCCGGCATTGATCACCGAGCAGGAGACCTTCTGCGCCAACAGCGACGCCGCACCTGACGAGGCATGGCGGATGATCAGGATGTCCGGCTGCATGGCGTTCAGCGTCACCGCCGTGTCGATCAGGGTCTCGCCCTTAGAGATCGAGGAGGCGCGGGGGCTCATATTGACCGTGTCGGCCCCCAGCCGCTTGCCCGCCAGTTCAAAGGAGCTCTGGGTGCGGGTAGAGTTTTCAAAGAACAGATTGATCAAGGTGCGACCCTTGAGCAGGTCGAGTTTCTTGGTGGTTTGGCGATTGAGACTGACAAAGCCGTCGGCCAGATCCAGCAGGCCCGACACCTCAACCGGGTTCAGGTCAAGAATCGACAGAAAATGCCGCTGTGGAAACGGGAAGGTGCGCCCAAGCACCTCGTGCAGACCGGGAGGCAAGATTGTCATTAAAGGAGCGTCTTAGGCGAGGTGGGGGCTTGTGCCAAGGGTGGGGGCAAATGGCCCACAACTATTCCAACCCTCGAAGTCGCTCCAAGGCTCCCTGCAAGATCCAACCGGCGGCCATCTTGTCGACCACCTCGGCGCGCCGCGCACGGTTGAGATCGATCTCATCGATGAGAAACCGGTTGACGGCCATGGACGACATTCGCTCGTCCCAGAAGGTGATCACCAGCTCGGAGCGCAGACGCAGCAGGTTGCGGGCAAAGGCACGGCTGGACTGAGAGCGCGGCCCCTCTGTGCCGTCCATATTGACGGGCAGGCCGATAACGATGCCGGCCACCTCGCGTCCATCCATCAGCTTGAACAAAGCCTTGGCGTCGTCAGTGAACTTGGTCTTGAGGATGAGTTCGAGGGGAGAGGCCACAGTGCGCGTGGGGTCAGAGACCGCCACGCCGATGGTTTTCTCGCCAAGGTCCAGGCCCACCAAGGCTCCGTAGCGGGGGAGTAGGGCGGGGAATTGCGTGATCTCGACGACAGCCATGGGGTTTCATAGCGGGCTTGGCGGATGACGCAACGAATGGGAACATGGCGGGGAGACGGTCGGAGGGTGCCAGGATGAGCGATCAGGTCCGTGAAATTCAAGGTCAGCGCGTCTTGGTTTGCGCGCCGGAGGGTGGACCTATGCGCACCGACCGCGATGGCTCGGACCTCGTGCAACTGGGGTTCGACCATCAAGCGGACTGGCTGGCCATTCCGGTGGAACGGCTGGGGCCGGACTTCTTCAACCTCTCGACTCGCATTGCCGGGGAGGTGATTCAGAAGCTGGTGAACTACCGCTTCAAGCTGGCGGTGGTGGGGGATGTCTCGGGGTTTGTCGCTGGGAGCAACGCACTGCGGGACTTCGTGGTGGAGTCCGATCGCGGGCAGCACGTCTGGTTTGTGCAGGATCTGGCGGCGTTGGAGGATCGCCTTAGCATGGGCCAATAGCGGACGCGCAGCTTGTCAAAGACTACCGCTCAAGGCTAGGGCAGGCGCTCAGAACTGAGGAGGCCCCATGGCCATTGATGTGGAGACCGTTCGCAAGGTCGCGCGGCTGGCGCGGATTGCACAGCCGGAGCAGACGCTGGCGCCGCTGGCCCGCGAGCTGAGCGGGATTATGGCCTGGATCGAACAGCTGGCAGAGGTCGACACCGACGGCGTCGCGCCGATGACTTCGGCG
>JANPNB010000312.1:0-11746 GCA_031427275.1 Alphaproteobacteria bacterium
CTCTGGGCGGCACGCGATATCATCGAAAACCGCCCCGCCCTGTCACGCTGGCACGCCGACTACGCGGCCGAATTTGCTCAGTATATGTCGAGCTAAGTGTTGGAGGCTGCGGTGCTTGGTGTTTATCTTCCGCAAAGGCCAGTGCCCCGGTAATTCTTTGGATCAATTTACGGGGTGCGGGGTTGATCCTTGTAAGAATCGAACCTTCCGACAAAGGGCCAGCGGATAAACCCGGCCATCATGGCGCTGAGGTGGCCCTTGCCGGGGAGGACCAGTTTGGTGAAGTTTCGCGCCTCACGGGTGAGCCGATGGGTCCGCGCATTGGGGTGGTCATATTCGCCGTTGATGGCCATCATCGTGTCATTGTGACAGAGTACATCCTACAGAAATCGAAGCCGGGTCAGTCGAAACTCCTATTCCTCAGACTGTCACCGAAACTTCAAGCTGGCCAAGATTCTTTGAGCATCCGATGAGCCGAAACTGTATCCCAGGGAAGGCCCAGTGATGTTGAGTGTTTTGGCCGACCGAACTTACCGGCACCTCTTCCTTGCTCAGGTCATCGCGCTAATCGGGACAGGCCTCGCGACCGTGGCGCTGGGTCTACTCTCTTACGAATTGGCGGGCGTGAACGCCGGTGCCGTGCTCGGCGGTGCCTTAGCGATCAAGATGATCGCCTATATCGGCGTCGGTCCCGTCGTTAACGCCCTGGTTGATCGCCTCCCACGGCGTGCCTTCCTCGTATCAATGGACCTGGTGCGTGCCGGGGTAGCCGTCATGTTGCCCTTCGTCAGCGAGATATGGCAGGTCTACTTGCTTATCTTCCTCTTGCAGTCGGCCTCTGCGGCATTCACGCCAACCTTTCAGGCCGCCATCCCCGATATTCTCCCCGACGAGGAACGCTACACCCGTGCGCTCTCGCTCTCGCGACTTGCCTACGACATGGAGAGTTTGGTCAGTCCGATGCTGGCTGCTGCGCTGCTCACCGTCATCAGCTTCCATTGGCTCTTTGGCGGGACCGTCATTGGCTTCTTGGCTTCGGCCGCATTGGTGGTCTCCGTCACTGTACCCCAACCGAAGGCCGTGACCCGTGAAGGCGGCATCTATACCCGCACCACACGCGGCGTTCGCATTTACCTAAAGACGCCAAGATTGACGGGCTTACTGGCCCTCAACTTGGCTGCGGCGGCGGCCGGTGCCATGGTGATCGTCAACACCGTCGTCTATGTGCGGACTCTGCTCGGCCGGTCGGCCGACGACATGGCGGTGGCCTTGGCCGCGTTCGGCGGTGGCTCGATGGTCGCGGCCTTGTTACTCCCACGACTCTTAGAGCGGGCCGGCGACCGCACCGTTATGGTCGCCGCCGCCTTGCTGCTGACCGCAGCCCTAGTCGTCATGGCCCTACTCACCCTAGCGCCTGGGGTCGATCACTGGACCTCGCTCCTGCTGTTATGGGCCATCATGGGTGTGGGTTATTCAGCCGTCCTCACCCCATCGGGTCGGCTCTTGCGACGTTCGGCGAGACCTGAGGACCGCAGCGCCGTGTTCGCCGCTCAGTTCGCGTTGTCACACGCCTGCTGGTTACTAACCTACACTGTAGCGGGGTCGCTCGGTGCAGCCTATGGCATGGTGCCCACCCTCATGACGCTCGCCGGTCTCAGCTTGATGGGCGTAATTGTGGCGCTGAAGGTTTGGCCTGCAACAGATCCAGATCAGCTGGCTCACACGCACCCAGACCTGCCGCCCGAGCACGCCCATCTGCGCGAAGGCGAGCCTCTCGGTGCACACGCGTCGCACATCCACCCTTTCGTCATTGACGGACTTCACCATCAATGGCCCCGCGCGGGCGTTTAGAGCCTATTCCGTTTTGATAGGATCAAAGCAGGACTCCTTGCATCCATATTGCATCGCCAAGCCGCACAAACTAATAACCGTTATCGGGAGTTCCAGGTTGCTAGTTCGGCGTGCCACGAAGCTAAGGTCGTTCCTCGCCACGCTCTGCGTGGCGTTGACGTTCGTGCTCGCTTTGCAGGCCCCCGTTGCAGCCTTGGAGCAGGCGCAGCATAGCTTGTCGATCAACCACGCAGCTGGCACATTCGTAGCTCAGCTGTCCTACGACCATGAGCATCATGTGGTCGATCAGGACCACGCGCAGAAATTTGAAGCTGAGGCTGACCGAAACGCCGAGGCACCGTTTCATCATCATCATGGTGACCTCCCCCAGTTCCTGCCCCTTGCTCGCGCGGATGGCACATCGGCCTTATCAATGCAGTCGTTGGCGTTTCGTGGTGCGAGGGATGCGCCACCCCCTTCCGGCATGATCTTTGGATTGGATCGCCCCCCAAGAAATACTCTCGAAGTCTTCGCCTGACGCGGCACGCCTATGGGGCGAACCGCGCCTGATCCCCCATGCTTCGAGAGACAAATGTCATTCATTTTCCAGAGTCGGCCCCTGGCGCGATGGGGCTTGGCCGTTACGGCGACCCTCGTTCTAGGCCTTGCAAGTCCTGACGCAGCTTGGTCACAAGCCGATCCGCCAACGCTGAGCCTGACGGAGGCGCTGGCCAGGGCCAAGGCAGCCGACCCGACCCTTGCCGGGTCAGCGGCCCGTGTCGTAGCGGCCCAGGCCAACCTGCGCCAAGTCGCGGTTCGACCTAACCCTACCGTGAGTGCGGATTTAGAGAACTTCGCCGGTACCGGAGCCTACGCCCTCCTCGATCGCACCGAGGCAACAGTCAGCTACGAGCAGATTCTTGAGCGAGGCGGGAAACGCGAGGCGCGTATCGGGCGTGTTCGGGCTGAGATCGAAGTGGCCCAGTTGCGACGCCAGATCCGCACCCTCGATATGCTCCGCGATGTGCAGATTGCCTATGCCGAGGCGATGGCAGCCGAAGCCGAACTGCTCATTGCCGAGGCTCGACGCATCGCCGCCCATCAATCCCAAGCCGATATCGATCGGCGGGTGAAGAGCGCGCGCGATCCGCTCTTTGCGGGATCACGCGCCGAAATGATGACAGCCCAGGCGGAAATCGTGCGCGACCAATCTAGGGATCGCGCCCGGAACGCGCGCGCCGCCCTCGCCAAGTTCTGGAGCGGAGATACCGATTTCCGAATGGCGTTGGAGCCCTTCTTTGAAGCCAAAAACCCAATCATTCCGAATACAATGACGACCCCTGACCTCGCGCTTCTTGAGGCCGAGCGGGATGTGGCCGTCGCCAATATCCGCGTCGAGCAATCACGCGCCGTTGCTGATCCCACTGTGCGAGCTGGGATGCGCTATTTGGGCGATGGCTCGAATGTCGCCTTCATCGTCGGCGGAACAATCCCACTGCAGCGTTATGATACCAACCGCTCGGGAATCGAACGGGCCCAGGCCGAGAGGACCGCCGCAGAGGCCGACATCTCGGCTTCTCGCCTAGCTAGAGAACGAGAAGTCGCACAGCTGACAGCGAGGATTTCAGCCAGCGCGATGGAGGCGGAGCGGATCCGCGCAGAAGTGATCCCGCCGGCGATCAGGTCTGTGGAGCAGGTGCGGGAAGGCTTCAATCGGGGTGGGTTTCAATACCTTGATGTCACTGAGGCCGAGCGCGCCCTAGCCGACGCTCGGGCGCGGCGCGTCAACGTCCTGCGCCAATATCATCTTGATCAAGCCGCCCTTGACCGGCTTACCGGTCGCCATGCCGAAATCTCCCCTTCCACCATAAACGCGGAGCCACGCGGATGAACGCCAATGTAATCCATCAGTTAACGCGCCTTGGGCTCGTGATCTCGGTCGCCGCAATCTTGGCCGCCTGTGGGCAGAAAACACCGGAAACGCCGGAGGGCGCCGAGCACGCAACTGCGCCAACTGGCGACTATGAGCGCGGCCCCCATCGAGGGCGGATGCTCAGGGACGGAAACTTTGCCTTAGAGGTATCGATTTTCGAGGATGGCGTGGACCCGGAGTTCCACGTTTACACCTACCTGAAGGACAAACCGGTCGATCCCCGGCAGGTTCAACTCACCGTCGAGCTTGCTCGTCTCGGCGGGCGCGTTGATCGGTTCGCGTTCGCGCCGCAGTCCGACTTCCTCCGCGGCAACGGCGTGGTCAACGAGCCCCATTCATTTGACGTGAAGGTTACCGCGCTCGAAGCGGGCCGAACCCATCGTTGGGCCTATCCCTCTTATGAGGGCCGCACCGTCATCTCAGCAGAGGCGGCGCAGGCCGGCGGTGTGAAGATTGAGCGTGCGGGACCCGTGCTTCTGGCCGAAAGCGTCGACATGGCGGGCCGGGTGGAAATTACTCCGGAAGGAACGGGGGAAGTCCGCGCCTGGTACCCAGGGCGGATCATGGCGATGATCGGCCAGCTAGGACAGCGGGTCCGCAAGGGCCAAGTTATGGCGCGTGTCGAGTCAAGCCAGAGCCTGCAGACCTACGCAATTCCCGCGCCTATCAGCGGTGTCATCGTCCAGAAGAATGCCAATATCGGCGACGTTGCCTCCGACCAGGCACTGTTCGTCATAGCCGACCCCAGTAAATTGCACGCTGAGTTCTTCGTCTATCCGCGTGACGCCGAGCGCGTGCGCGTTGGTCAAAAGGTGGAAGTGCGCAGCCTCTCTGGTGCGACCCGCATCGTGGCCACTGTGGAGACCATCCTGCCGACCGCCGACCTCGCCAGCCAGACCTTGATGGCACACGTCCACTTGCCGCCAAGCGCCGCCGCCACCTTCCGCCCGGGTATGGGCGTCGAGGGCTCATTCCAGGTGGCGACTCAACAAGCCCCGCTGGCTGTGCGCACAAAAGCCCTCCAGCGCTTCCGGGACTTCACCGTCGTCTTCGCCAAGGTCGGGAGCACCTACGAGGTGCGGATGCTGGAATTAGGTCGCAAGACCCCCGAATGGACTGAGGTCCTCGGAGGCCTTGAGCCCGGAACCGAATACGTCACTGACGGCGCCTTCCTCATCCGCGCGGACATCGACAAGTCCGGCGCGAGCCATGACCACTAGAGGCGGATCAGAACATGCTTGAACGCATTGTCGCGCTTTCGATCCGCTATCGCTGGATCGTGCTTGCGCTCGTGCTCCTCAGCGCCGCCATTGGCGTCTGGAGCTTTCAGCGTCTGACCATTGATGCAACGCCGGACATCACCAACGTCCAGGTGCAAATTAACACTCAGGCCCCAGGCTTCTCGCCGCTGGAATCTGAGCAACGGATCACCTTCCCAGTCGAGACGGCGATCGCAGGGATTCCGGGCTTAGAGTACACCCGCTCGGTCTCGCGCTATGGCCTGAGCCAAGTGACAGTCGTTTTCAAAGACGGGACCGACATCTACTTCGCGCGTCAGCTGGTCAACGAACGGCTGCAAAGTGCGCGCAGTCAGCTGCCGGAAGGCCTGACGCCGGAGCTGGGTCCGATTGCAACAGGCCTCGGCGAGATTTTTATGTACACGTTGGAGGCCCGTCCTGGCGCGCGCAAGCCCGACGGCAGTCTCTATACACCCGAGGATCTGCGGACCTTGCAGGATTGGGTGATCAGACCCCAACTGCGCAACACCCCCGGAGTCACCGAGGTCAACACCATTGGTGGCTTTGAGCGACAGTATCACGTCACGCCGCTTCCAGAACGGCTGTCGGCCTATGGCTTGACGATCGGTGATGTGGTCTCAGCTTTGGGTGCCAACAACGCCAATGTGGGCGCGGGCTATGTTGAGCGTTTTGGCGAACAGTACCTCGTGCGCGTACCTGGCCAAGCCGCCGGGCTGGACGACCTGCGCGGCATCATCGTCAGCAATCGTGGCGGTGTGCCGATCCGGATCGGGGATGTCGCAGACGTCGGTATGGGCGAGGAACTGCGTACAGGTGCGGCGACTGAGAACGGGCGGGAAGTCGTCCTGGGAACTGTCTTCATGCTTGTGGGGGAGAACAGCCGCACTGTGGCACGCGCCGCCGCCGAACGCCTCCAAGATGCGGCCAAAGCCCTGCCGTCTGGCGTGATCGCCAGCGCGGTCTATGATCGCACCGACTTGGTGGATCGCGCCATTGCAACGGTGGAGAAGAACCTTCTTGAAGGGGCTCTACTCGTGATCGTGGTGCTCTTCCTGTTGCTGGGAAATTTTCGCGCCGCGCTAATCACGGCAGGGATCATCCCCTTGTCCATGCTGTTGACCATCACCGGGATGGTGCAGACCAAGGTTTCAGGGAACCTTATGAGCCTCGGCGCTCTGGACTTTGGTTTGATCGTCGACGGCGCGGTGATCATCGTCGAGAACTGCCTGCGTCGATTTGGCGAAGCCCAGCACAGACTTGGGCGTTTGCTGACCCGCGAGGAGCGCTTCGAGCTCACCGCGAGTGCGACCGACGAAGTGATACGTCCCTCGCTTTTTGGCGTTCTGATCATCACCCTTGTCTATGTGCCGATCTTCGCCTTGACCGGGGTGGAGGGCAAGATGTTCCATCCCATGGCCATTACCGTGGTGATTGCCCTAACCGCAGCCATGGTGCTCTCCCTGACCTTTGTGCCTGCGGCCATCGCCCTGTTCGTCGGTGGAAGGGTCCAGGAGCAGGAAAGCCCCGTCATGCGGGGTGCCCGCAGCATCTATCAACCAGCACTTAAGGTCGCTCTGCGCCTTCGCGTGGCCTTTGTCGCCGGTGCCGTCGTACTGGTGGCGATGGCTGGCTTCGCAGCGAGCCGTATGGGTTCGGAATTCGTGCCAAACCTCGACGAGGGGGACATAGCCCTCCATGCCTTGCGCATCCCGGGCACCAGCCTGACGCAAGCTGTTCAAATGCAGTCGGCCTTGGAGGCGCGGATCAAGAGCTTCTCGGAAGTAGAGCGTGTCGTCGCGAAGATGGGCACCGCTGAAGTGGCCACCGACCCGATGCCACCATCGGTCGCCGACACCTTTATCATGCTTAAGGACCGGAAGGATTGGCCGAACCCGCGCAAACCACGCGCTGAGTTGTTGGCCGAGCTACAGGCAGCCGTGGCCACGATCCCCGGCAACAAGTACGAGTTCACTCAGCCCATCCAGATGCGCTTCAACGAACTCCTGTCAGGTGTTCGCGCCGACGTTGCTGTGAAAGTCTTCGGCGACGATCTCGACCAACTTCTCTCGATCGGCAAGACCGTCGGAGCCGTCGTCGAGGGTATTGCCGGTGCCCAGGACGTCGGGGTGGAGCAGATTACCGGCCTGCCCGTCCTACAAATCAGGCCCGACCGGGCGGCGCTCGCCCGGCTTGGACTGAACGTGGAAGATGTTCAGGAGGTGGTCGCCGCCTCAATCGGAGGTGCGGTCGCAGGCCAGATATTCGAAGGCGACCGCCGGTTCGATGTGATTGTCCGGTTGCCGGAGGACATTCGTCGAAACGTCGATGAAATCGGCCGCCTAAGGATCCCGTTGCCGAGGGCGGGAGAGGGGCCGCGTGGCTTCGTCCCGTTGCAGGACGTGGCGAAGATCGAAGTTGAGATCGGACCCAACCAGATCAGCCGTGAGAACGGCAAGCGCCGCGTCGTGGTGACAGCCAACGTCCGCGGACGCGACCTCGGCTCGTTCATCACCGAGGTTCAGCAGAAGGTGGGAGCCGAAGTCGAGCTGCCTAGCGGCTACTGGGTCAGCTATGGCGGTACGTTTGAGCAGTTGATCTCAGCGGCCAAGCGGCTGCAGCTCGTCGTGCCCGCTGCCCTGCTGTTGATTTTCGGTCTACTCTTCGCATTGTTCCGTTCGGTGAAGGACGCGGCGATCGTCTTTTCGGGCGTACCGCTGGCGCTAACGGGCGGAGTAGCGGCCCTGCTCCTGCGCGGGATGCCCCTCTCTATCTCCGCCGGCATCGGCTTCATCGCGCTCTCTGGTGTGGCCGTCCTGAACGGCGTCGTGATGGTGAGTTTCATCCGCAACCTCTTGGCTGAGGGTAAGGGTTTGGACGAAGCGATTAGCGAAGGTGCCCTGACCAGGCTACGCCCTGTGTTGATGACGGCCCTGGTGGCGAGTCTCGGCTTTGTGCCCATGGCGTTCAACGTGGGTGCGGGGGCTGAGGTCCAACGGCCACTCGCCACCGTGGTGATCGGCGGGGTAATCTCCTCGACCCTGCTTACCCTGCTGATCCTGCCTGCGCTCTATGGCCTGGTGCATGGTCCACGCCAACTCAAGCTATGGCGTGACGGTCGGCGACCACGATGATCCAATGAGGCCAATCTCCTGGTCAAGGTGAACATTGTTTTCGAAGGTGCGAGTGATGACATCCACCGGTAATTCTTTGGATCAATTTATGGGGTGCGGGGTTGGTCCTTGTAGGAATTGACTCTTCCGAAAAGTTGCCAGCGGATGTGCCAGGACGAATTTGTGCATCATCGCGGTTATCGGATTTTCGCTATAGCTCATTTATGGAGTGATGCGCGGGTGGGAAGATATTCGGCGACGTACCGGTCTTGATTCCATAATTCTGCAACACGACCGTATTGGCGTTGCCGAACATATTTTCCCGCCTCGATATCGTCTTCAGCGTCGAATGACGCGCCATATTCAAGTTGCGCCCGCTCAACATAAAAGAGTCTATAACTCGCCATGATGCCCTCCCTGTCTTCCAACCGGTAGTCTTTGATCGCAAGACTCCGACGACCGGCATCAGTAGTTGCAACTCGGTTCATCATGTTTGGTTGCGATATGGATATTAAGCCGTAGGTGCATTCAGCAGTCGACCAACCCCCCGGCAATTCTTTGGATCAATTTACGGGGTGCGGAGTTGGTCTTTTGACGGTGTCGTTTCCGACAAAGGGCCAGCGGATGAACCAGGACGAATTTGTGCATCATCGCAATGTCGCGATCTATATGCGTCAGCTTCGCTATGCGCCCGATGCGGGCCAGCGGACACTCTTGATGTCGCGACTGGCGGCGGAACGTGCGCGGGCGCGGGCGAAGGGTTGGGGCGGATTTGGACCTGGTGCTGATCGCGGAATTTGTGCGGGACCGCTATAGCGGCTAGGTGATGTCGAAATCGACTACCAGCGGCAGATGATCGGAGGCCTGGCGGGTCAGGCGATCAAGTGGCGTCATGATGGACGTTACCCGCACATCATCGCTGACGAACACATGGTCGATCCCAACAATGGGCAGGGTCGAGGGAAAGGTTGAGACGGCACCCGCGCCCTTGACCAATTGTCGCGTGTCTCGCAGGCCGTGGAGCAAGGTCTTGCAAACCTGACTGCGGCGATGGGCGTTTAGGTCTCCCAACAGGATCGTCGGGTTGTTGCGGTCGGGGCTTCCCAGCCAGTTGATCCCTGCAAGGGCTGCGGCCTGGAGACGCTGCTCGCCGGGAATGAGGCCCAGGTGGGTGGTGATAACCTGGAGCTCATAGTCTCCGACCTGGACGGCGACCCAAAGGGCACCGCGTGGCTCTAGATGGGGCACGGGAGGGTAGCCGGGCAGCGGACCGGCCCTGACCAATCGTTCCGGCAAATTGGTCAGAATGGCGTCGCCATAGGCCTCGGCTTCAAAGGCCATGGCGGGATTGAAATGGAACCTCATGCCCAGCCGGCGCGCCAAATCATGAGCCTGGTCCAGACCGCCGGTTCGAGCCCGACCGACGTCAAGTTCTTGCAGCGCAATGATGTCAGGGTTCTGAGCGGCAATGACATCGGCGATGCGACCCGGATCGAGGCGACGATCAGTGCCAATACAGAGGTGGACATTATAGGTCATGATCCGGGTCATGCCTGTTGAACCGGACCCGGATCGGCGCGCAAAAGCGCTGTGGCAAGGGCCGCGGGCCGTTTCCAGGGCCGCCAGGAATCTTCGACCGCTGTCGGGTCACCAAGGTGCCATGAGGCGATCGCCGCGCCGATCGGACCAAGCGGCGTGGAGACCAGAGGCTTCAGGCGGGTAAACCCTTGAGACCTCAGATCTTCGATACCGGCACCGACACCGCCGGCCCGCGCCAAGGCCGAGGTGACGTCGGCAACCGAACAAGCCAGCCAATAGGCGAGCAGTTGATTGCGACAGTGGCTTAGAGCGCCCCTGCCCGCCGCGTCGTCGGGCGCGATTTCAAACGACAGGTCGCACTCAGTATCAAACCCGCCAGAGCGGTTGTTGAGGTTGGCTGAACCCACACGCAGCAGAGTGTCGTCGATGATGGCGAGCTTGGCATGAACAACGATGGGCGCGCCCGATGCCGTGACCGGCGTATAGGCCCTCAGTCGGCCATGGTGATCGGCCGCGTGGAGGCGGCGCATGATCACCGAGCGTCGGCGATCCATGGTCAGCTGATCAAACCAACTGGGGGAAAGCTGGTTTGAGACCAAGACCACTTCGGGGCCTTGGGGTTCCTTGAGCCGCACGGCAAGTGCGGCACCCACCACAGGCGAGGTGAGATACTGGTTTTCTATGTAGATGCACCGCGTCGCCGAGGCGATGGACGCAAGGTGCAACGCCTCAATTTCGCACACCGCCTGCTGCCCATGCCATGCGGGCTCGGTGCGCGATAGGCCGGTCGCAACCGCGTTGAGATCAGGTTGAACGGTGGCGGGCCAGGGCGCTGGGCCACGGGGTTGGGTGGGCATAAGCGTCTGACCGGTGGCCCTCTTCCAGCGTCGCTCAAACAGGTTTTCGAGAGACCGGGCGGCGGCACCGTCGACAACGGCCATCACCTCGTGGCGGGACTCGAAGAACTCTGGGCCAAGGCCAGAATGGCGTCGGCGCGTGTCGGCGTCCAGGTGTTTTGATGTATCCCAGCGGTCAGGGCAAAAGTCGCTGCTGCCGCTGAAGGCGACTTGGCCGTCGACGACGATGACCTTCTGGTGATGACAGGCTCCGAACGGCACGGTGGCGTCCAGATGAAATTGGACGGCTGTGTCCTTGAAGCAGCGTTTGGCTCTGTGCGGAAAAAACCCTTGGGTCGCCGAAACCAGAATGGCCGATTTCCAGCACAGGATGCGGACGGCCAGCTCAGGACGGTCTTTGGTCGGGCCGACGAGGAAGGCCCCCAGCTCTACAGGGGAAGCCGATACCCTATAGATCGGCACCAAATTCTCTAGCCTTATTTAAAGCTTTCTCGGCGCCGGCATTATCCCCCAATTTGAGGCGAGCCTCATAAATAATCCGCCAATCACTCGCGACTACCCGTTTGTTATTTTTCGACAAAGAGATAGATTTCAAAGCCAGCTGGATAGCTTCTTTAGGCTTTTGTTGTTTTAAACGCAATAAAGCCAAGCGGTACCATAAAATACCGTTACGGGGCTCGACCCTCATGGCGCGCTCCAAGGCCGCCGACGCTTCATTGAGCTTCCCGGATTGTTCCCTGGCTTGAGCTTGGTTAAGCAATGCGATCACCGTAGGAGATGTAGGCGGGGTTTTTTCAACTTGTTGGTTTTCTTGATAAGTATTAGCCCATTGACCGTTATTTTCGGGCACATTCCCGGGCACTGACGGAGGTGGAGGGGGTGTTTCCACCACGGTGGGTATAGTTGGATTATCTTCAGGAAAAGGCAGACCTAATCCCCCACACCCACCTAAAAATACCAACCAGAGTAGCCAGCCCTGGCTTAATTTCCGAATAAATCTTTTACCCAATCCAAACCTCTCTTTATGGTTTCATCGATCTGATCCGCTATGGGTGCCTCGTCGTGTTGGGGGGCAGAATCAGATACACTGTCCTCTACGCCGCCACAGGATGAGACTTCCTCCGGAGCACTGCCCTCAATAAAAGGCAATTTCACCGCACCAAAACAGCCAATACTGCCTAAAAAACTCGAGGAACCATCTATCCAGCGCTCTTCCAC
>JANPNB010000313.1:0-2487 GCA_031427275.1 Alphaproteobacteria bacterium
GTGGGACACTCCGGCTTTGATTTCTTTAGCTTTTTTGGGGGAGTGGCAGCCCGTAGGGGAGTTGAACCCCTCTTCCCAGGTTGAAAACCTGGTGTCCTAACCGATAGACGAACGGGCCGCAGGGCAGTGCGGCGGTGTCTAGTCAAGGCCCCGGCACTGCGCAAGAGGAAAAGTGCGGGCGGGGGTCAGGCGAAAGCGGCGTCTTCCAGCCGCAGTTGTACGCGGGTGCGACCGCCCCAGGTGTTCAACTCCAGCCGACCGGCCAGATGAAAGCGGTGGTGGCCGGGGTGTTCCAGCGCGGCACCCAGCGGCGTGTCAAAGGCGTTGAACAGGATCGCCTCCAGCCTGGTGGCGCTGTCGGTCAGGTGCAGGCGCAGATGGCCCTCGCCCATGCGGCGGGCGGTAACCTGCTGGCCGGCAAAGCCAAAGCGTGGCGCGGGAGAGGACGCGCCAAAGGGACCGGCGGCGTCAAGCTGTTCGATCAGGCTTTGTGTGGCGGCGGAGGGCATCAACAGGCCGTCAAGACGCAGGCTCTGTTGCTCGCCGTTGCCGGCACCCTGGCGAGCCAGCAGCGCCGACAGCCGGGCCATGGCGGGGTCCAGCTGGGCGCGGGTCAGGCTGAGCCCGGCGGCCATGCGGTGGCCGCCACCTTTCTGGATCAGACCCTCTGCCACCAGCAGATGCACGGCAGCGCCAAGGTCAACGCCGGTGATCGAACGGGCCGAGCCTTTGCCATCATCGCCGTCAAAGCCGATGACGACGGCGGGGCGGTGGGTCGCCTCTTTCAACCTTGCGGCGACGATGCCGACGACGCCGGGGTGCCAGCCGTCCCCGGCAGCCCAGACCAAGGGGCCGTCCAGCCCCCGCGCGTCAGCCTGCGCCAAGGCTTCGGCGCGGACGGCGGACTCAATGGCGCGGCGTTCGGTGTTCAGAAGATCAAGCCTGGTGGCGAGGGCAGAGGCCTCGAACGGGTCATCGGTCGACAACAGCCTTGCGCCAAGGTCGGCTTGCCCGATGCGACCACCGGCGTTGATGCGGGGGCCAAGGACAAAGCCCAGGGCGTAGGCGTTGGGGGCATGGTCCATGCGGGCGACATCGGCCAGGGCGCGCAGGCCCTTGCGCTCGCGTCGGGCCATCACGGTCAGGCCCTGACGGACAAAGGCGCGGTTGACGCCGATCAAGGGGGCGACATCGGCGATGGTGGCAAGGGCGACCAGATCCAAGAGCGGCATCAGGTCGGGGCCTTTGACGCCCGCGTCGCGCAGCTGGCGGTTGGCCTCGACCAGCAGCAGGAACACCACGGCGGTGGCGCACAGGTGGCCAAGGCTGCCGTCTTCGTCCTGCCGGTTGGGGTTTACCACGGCATGGGCGGGCGGCAGGGTGTCGCCGCCCAGATGGTGGTCCAGCACGATCACGTCGCAGTCTGCGGCGGCAATCGGGTCGTGGCTGAGGGTGCCGCAATCGACGCAGATTATCAGGTCATGCGCGGCACCGAGGGCGGCCATGGCTTGGGTATTGGGGCCGTAGCCTTCGTCGATGCGGTCGGGGATGTAGAGCGTGGCCGTCCGGTCCATGGCGCGCAGCCAGATGATCAGCAGGGCGGCCGACGCCCCGCCATCGACGTCGTAATCGGCAAAGATCGCAATGCGCTGGCGGGTGTTCACGGCGGCCACGAACCGCGCGGCGGCCTTGGTCATGTCGCGCAGTCTGGCCGGATCGGGCAGCAGGTCGCGCAAGGCAGGAGCTAGGTAGGCGGCGGCATCCTCGGGGGCGACAGTGCGGGCGACGAGGATGTGGCAGAGGGCGAGGGGCAGGCGGGTGGTTTGCAGCATCGCTTCGGCCAGACGGTCAGCCTCGACCGTGGGGCCAGTCCAGCGGCGGCCGGTCAGCGAGGCGGTGACGTCAAGGAAGGCGCGGGCGGTCATCGGGGTTGCATGCCCGAGTGAGCGCTTGGGTGCAAGCGTGGGCGGCGCTGGGGGCGGTGCCAATCAGGCGGGCGTCGGATTGCCGGACCCAAATTTCTTCGAAGAAATTTGCAAAATCCTTCGAAGGATTTTAGCGGCGATGGGGTCAGGCCGCTCCCGAAGACCCTATTCCACCGGGCTGCGATACATCATCCGACGCACCGAGCCGGTTTTGGAGCGCATCAGGATCGTCTCTGCGGTAATGAACCCCGGGCTGCGCTTGATCCCGGCGAGCAATGACCCATCGGTGACGCCGGTGGCGGCAAAGATCACATCGGCGGTTACCAGATCATCGCGGGTATAGACCCGGTCGAAATTGGTGATGCCGGCCTTGCGGGCGCGGGATTTCTCATCCTCATTGCGAAACAACAGCTTGCCGAACATCTGGCCGCCCATGCATTTCAAGGCGGCGGCGGCCAGCACGCCTTCGGGTGCGCCACCGGAACCCATATACATGTCGATGCCGGTCACGCCGGGTTCGGCGCAGTGCATGACACCGGCCACATCGCCATCGGTGATCAGC
>JANPNB010000314.1:0-4027 GCA_031427275.1 Alphaproteobacteria bacterium
GCCGTCCCATTGATAGGTGCCCTTGCCGACCCGCGAGCCTGCCGCTGCTGGGTCGCAGAACACTGAGCCGTTGAAAGCCTGGCCATAGCCCGGCCGAATCTTTTGCAGGCCGACGCTATAGCCGCCGGCCATGATCTCATCGCTGATGTGGTTGCTGGTCATCAGGTCTACGGACGCGGATTCCAGGATCGTCACCCCGTCCAGACTGCCGCGATTGAGCAGCATCTGGGCAAACCGGCCATAGTCCGCCGCCGTCGAATAGAGCCCGCCGCCGCCGCCCGCGATAGCCGGGATCCGGCTAGGGTCGCGGTTCATCATCGGCTGATCCACCGCCGTCAGTCCCTTGGTCTTGCTCATGCGGTAGAGGGTGGCCAATCGGCTCATCTTGCCCGGCGGCACCCAGAAGTCGGTGTCGATCATGCCCAGCGGCGTGAATATCCGCTCGCGCATAAAGTCGGGTAGGCTCTGGCCCGACAGCTTCTCGATGATCGCGCCCTGCACATCCATGCTCATAGAATAGCGCCAGCGCGTGCCGGGCTGGAAGGCCAACGGACAACTCGCCACGGCCGCACTCATGGCGGCCAGGTTTGGCTGGGTCCAGACCCCGGCGGCGATATAGGCCGCGTCCACTGGGTCATTGGGATCAAAGCCGTAGCCCAGACCCATGGTGTGGGTCAGCAGGTCGAGCAGGATCGGCGGGCGGTCGGGTGCCACCAACGAACCGTCCTCCGCCAACACCTTCACGTCGGCAAATTCCGGCAGGTGATCGGCCAGCGCGTCTTCCGGCGACCACAACCCTTGATCATAGAGCAGCATCATGGCCGCCGCCGTCACCGGCTTGGTCATGGAGTAGATGCGGAAGATGGTCTCTTGGTTCAGCGCCTCACCGCTGGCCATGTCCTTCAGCCCCAGGGTCGAGCGGTGAACGACCACGCCCCTGTGCGCGACCTGGATGACGCACCCTGCCAACTCCTTGTCGGCGATGTATCCGGCCAGGGCCTGGTCGATCTTGCTGAAGTCCATGGGTCTGCTCCGAGGTTTGGATCAGACAAGCCCAAGCCGCCAATCAGAGCAAGCGTTAGAGCGCCTTAGCCATCACCAGAAATTCCAGGTCATCGCGCAGGGGAATGCCGAACTTCTCATCCTCATAAGGAAAGGGTCGCGTCTCGCAGGTGACGGCATATCCCCGCCGCTCATACCAAGCGATCAGGGTGTCGCGGATGGAGATCACGGTCATTTCGATCCGGGTGCCGCCGCGCGCGACCACATAGGCCTCCGCCGCCGCCAACATCTCGCGCCCCAGACTGCGATCCTGCAGATCGGGTCGAACGGTCAGCATGCCCAAATACCAGGTCCCTGTAGCGGCGCGCTCCAACCAGACGCAGCCCAACAGAACGCTGCCTTCCCGGTGTAACAACAGCACTGCGCCCGGCTTGGCAGCTAGATCCTTCTCCAGGATTTGGGCGTCAGTCCGCTGCCCACCCAGAGCATCGGCCTCGCTCGCCCAGCCCTGCCGCGAGCTGTCGCCGCGATAGGCGGAGTTGACCAGAAGGGCCACCGCCGCCAGGTCCGCATCTGTAGCCGGAACCAGCTCCATGTCCTCAGCGCTTGGCTCTTAGTGCCAGCAAGATCGAACCGCCGCCAAACACCAACATCACCGCGCCCCAGACCAGGTTGAGATTAAACCCGGTCGACGCCAGCTTCAGCTCCTCCGGCGCGGTGGTCAGACCTGCGGCGATCAACAACACCCCGATGCCAGCGAACAATATCCCTATGGGAAAACGAACATCCATGTTGCCTACCGGAAGATAATGTTGAGAACGAGGGTGACGGCCAGCACGATCACGCCGAGGACGACCGGGCTCTTCAGCCAGGTCGTCGGCGGGTCATCGATCTTCGGTGTGAGCGAGAAGACCAGCCCCACCAGCTCATCCTCTCGCCTTGCCTTGGTCACCAGGCTGATCGCGACGGTTAGGCCAAAACAGATGCTGAATGCCCAGATGGCGGTCCAGAAGTTCTGGCCCATCTCGCTGGGATAGAGATGCAGGTTTGCCATCCAACCGCCCTTGATGCCCGGAAAAGAGCCCTGGGGCAGGGTCAAGCCATGGTGTAGCGCCGCCGCTGTGGTCCCAGAAACCAGACCAATAAAAGCCCCGTGCCCCGTCGCCCGCTTCCAGAACATGCCCAGCAAGAAGGTCGCAAAGACCGGCGCGTTGACGAAGGCACAGATCAGTTGGATCAGGTCCATGATGTTGTTGAACTGACTGGCCAGATAGGCCGCTCCGACCGAGAGCAGTATCCCGCCGGCTGTGGCGATCCTCCCCATGGTCAGATAGTGGCCGTCACTGGCGTCCTTGCGGATATAGGCTTGGTAGATGTCATAGGTCCAAACCGTGTTGAAGGCGGTCACATTGCCCGCCATTCCGGCCATGAAACTGGCCATCAAGGCCGTCAGACCCAAGCCCAACATCCCGGTCGGAAAGGTCGCCAGCAACAGACTTGGTGTCGCCAAGTCGTAGTCCAGCTGCGGCTTGCCGGCGGAGTCCAGCATCGGTTTGCCGCTCGCCGCGTCCAGCTTGATGGGGATCACCCCGCTGGTCGCATGGGCAGCGGTGGACTGGCCCGCATAGGTCGGGTCCTTCATCGCCGAGGTGGTCAGCGCCATGGCCGCGAGACCCGGAATGATCACGACAAAAGGGATCAACATCTTGAAGCTGGCCGCGATCAGCGGTGTTCGCCTAGCCGCCGACATCGAATTGGCCGCCATCGCCCGCTGGACAACCAAGAAGTCGGTGCACCAATAGCCAAACGACAGCACAAACCCCAAGCCCATCACCAATCCGAAGCTATCGACCCCCAAGCGGTTGGTGTCGGGCGAACTCATGCCCTGCCAGACGTGGGTATAGGAGGCGTCCAGACTTGTGGTGATCCCCTCCCAACCGCCGACATTGCGCATGGCTAACCAAGCCAGGGGCGCAAAACCCGCGATGATCAGGAAGAACTGCAAGACCTCGTTGTAGATCGCGCCTCGCAGGCCACCGAGCCAGATATAGGCCAGCACGAACAACGCCGAGCCCAACACTGCCGCATGGAAAATCCAAGCTTGCGGCAAGTTCAATGCCGCGAACGGCTGGTCCAAGACGTGCATCGCCTGGATTAACTTAGCCGTGGCGTACATCGAGACGCCCGAGCCGATGATGGTCATGATCGCAAAGGAAAAGGCGTTGAAGCCCCGGGTCTTTTCGTCGAAGCGCATTCGCAGGTATTCCGGGGCCGAGCGCGCCTTTGAGCCGTAGTAGAACGGCATCATAAAGACCCCGATGAACACCATGGCAGGGATCGCCCCCAGCCAATAGAAGTGCGCCGTGGCGATGCCGTACTTGGCACCCGACGCTCCCATGCCGATGACTTCCTGGGCACCCAGATTGGCCGACAGAAACGCCAAGCCACAGACCCAAGCCGGGATCGAGCGCCCAGCTAAGAAGAACTCATTGCCGTCCTTGGTGCGCCGCGAGGCTAGCCACCCCACCGCCAACACGACGACCAGATAGAGCCCTACAATCAGGCCGTCGATAAGGCTAAGGTGCAACGCTAGTCTCCCCGATTTTGAGGGAATCATTGCCGGGCGCGCTGTCCGCGTCAAACGGGGTTCAAGATGCTGAGTGGGTCATGCCTTTGCGGGGCGGTCAGGTTTGAGGTGCAAGAGCCCCTGCCCCCCGTCCAACTCTGCCACTGCGCCGACTGCCGCAAGGCTCAGGGCACCGCCTTTGCCGCCAATATGCCTGTCCCCACCGACAGCATGACTTGGCTCAGCGGCCAAGACCACCTGCGCGCCTATGAAAGCTCGCCCGGCAAAGAACGTGTCTTCTGCCCCACCTGCGGATCCCCCGTCTTTAGCCGCCGACTGGATACGCCCCAGACCGTGCGCCTGCGTGCTGGCCTACTCAATGGGCCAACAGCCCTGACCCTCGGCTTCCACTTCCACACCGCTGACAAAGCCGACTGGTGGGAGATTGAGGGTGACTTG
>JANPNB010000315.1:0-4822 GCA_031427275.1 Alphaproteobacteria bacterium
CCGACCCTGCTGCTCTGCCGCACGGGCAAGGTCCATCAGATCAGGGTGATAGAGCGCAGGCGTCGCAATGTTCAATTTGAACCCTAGTTTCGGGGCCGCATGGATGAAGCTGGCGCAGACATTATTGCCGTCACCGACCCAGGCCAGGGTCTTACCGGCAATCGGCCCGCGATGCTCCTCGATGGTCATGATATCGGCGAGGATCTGACAAGGGTGGCCCTTGTCGCTCAGGCCATTAATCACTGGCACGCTGGCCCCATAGGCCAACCGCTCAACGTCCTCATGACGATTGGCGCGGATCATGATGGCGTCCACCATTCGCGACAGGACCTTGGCGGTGTCATCAATGGTCTCGCCGCGCCCCAGCTGCATGTCGTTGGCCGTGGAGATAATCACGCTGCCGCCCAGCTGGCGCATGGCCGCGTCGAACGAAAACCGCGTCCGGGTCGAGTTCTTCTCAAAGATCATCGCCAAGGTGCGGCCCATCGCCGGAGCATCGGCGTCGACGCGGCCCTGGGTCCAGCCCTTGCGCGCCGCCTTGCGGGCATGGGCGTCATCCAGGATAGCGCGCAGTGTTGCCCCATCCATCCGCCACAGATCGAGAAAGTGCCTTACGGGTTGGGTCATATCGAAAGATCCGATCCAATTCCCGCTCATCCCCGCGAAGGCGGGGACCCAGGCTTTTTATCGTCGAGCACTTGGCGGTCAGAAAAACCTAGGTTCCCGTTTCCACGGGAATGAGCGGAATGAGAAATGTTAAGCAGCAGCCTTGGCTTGAGACCGCGCCGCTTCACAGGCGCGTTCCAGTTTCTCAACCGCCTCGCGCGCCTCATCCAGGGTCAGGTTCAGCGGCGGCAGCAGACGCACGCAATTGTCCCCGCCACCGGCGATCAGCAGATGCTGGTCGCGGGCGTGTTGCATGAACTCGCGGTTCGGTGTCACCAGCTTCAGACCGATCAGCAGACCCTTGCCGCGAATGTCTGCGATCACATCGGGGAACCGGGTTTTCAACCCTTCGAACTGTTGGGTGAAATAGCCGGCCACCTGGTTCACGTGAGCCAGCAACTCAGGCGAATTCAACTCCTCCATCGCCGCCAGCCCCACCGCCATGGCTAGGGGATTGCCGCCATAGGTCGACCCATGCGAGCCAACGCTCATGCCAGCACCGGCCTTGGCGGTCGCTAGGCAGGCCCCCACCGGGAACCCGCCGCCCAACGCCTTGGCCACCGCCATGATGTCGGGTTCAATCCCGGCCCACTCATAGGCAAACAGTTTGCCGGTCCGCCCAAGCCCACACTGGATCTCATCAAGGATCAGCAAGGTGCCGGTCTCGTCGCAGAGCGCACGCAGGGTCCGCATGCTCTCCACTGACAATGACCGCGCGCCGCCCTCGCCCTGCACCGGCTCGACAATGATCGCTGCTGTGGTCGGGCCGACAGCGGCCTTCAGGGCGTCCATGTCATCGAACGGCAGCTGGATGAAGCCCGGCATCTTGGGGCCAAAGCCCTCCAGATAGCTGGCATTGCCCGAGGCATTGACCGCCGCCAGCGTCCGGCCATGGAACGACCCGTCAAAGCCGATGATGTCGATCCGCTCAGGGTTGCCCCTGGCCCAATGGTATTTCCGAGCCGTCTTGATGGCGCACTCAATCGCCTCAGCTCCTGAGTTGGTGAAGAACACCACATCGGCAAAAGTCGCGTCGGTCAGCACCTTGGCCAGCTTTTCCTGGCCCGGGATCGTGAAGATGTTGGACACGTGCCACAGCTTCTCAGCTTGGTCTTTCACCGCCTGCACCAGCTTGGGATTGGCATGGCCCAACGCATTGACCGCAATGCCCGCCATACAGTCGAGATATTCCACCCCGTCCGTGGTGAACAGGCGCGCGCCAACCCCTCGCTCGAACGCCAAGGGGGTACGGCTATAGACCCCCATGATGTGATCGGCAGGGACGACGACGGCGGTCTGATCGGACACGAAAATGCCCTCCAAAAGTCAAGCATCCCCGCCGCAGGGCGACGGGGACTGGAAGGCTTGGCGTTCTCTGCTTTGCGGGCCGAAATGTCAATTGTTGGGGCGCGACGTGCTCCAGGTCAGCGGCGCGATCTTGGGGATCACCACGCTCCACCAAATGGGGCCGGTAAGTGAGATAGCCGCCGCCACGATGAACGCCCAGTAGAACTGGCCGGTCCTGTCCACCACCATGCCGGTGATGATCGGGGCCAGGATACCGGCGAAATTGCCCATGCAGTTCTGCAGGCCGATCCATACGCCTGCCGCTCTTGGCCCGGCCAGGGTCTGACCGATGGCGAAGATAGTCGGCGTGTTGAAGCCAAAGGCGACCCCGGCCACGAACAGGCTGGGCACCGACAGCGACGGATCACCGAATGCACAGACCATCATGCTCAGTGCGGCACCCAGGTGGCTGGCTGTCGTCACGGTTTTGCGCACAAGGTTGGGCGTAGCACCAGACGCGACCCAGCGGTCGCTAAGCCAACCGGTGGTTATCGAACTCGCCGCATAGGCCACGTAGATCATCGCCCCGACCTGGGCCATGTGCGGAACCGTGAACCCCTTGGCCTTGACCAGATAGAGCGGCAGCCAGGAGATCACGAAATAGAAAGCGTAATTGGTCGCAAAGTGCCCCAGCCCCGCGCCCCACAACTCCCGTCGCTTCAGTATGTCCAACATCGGCGGCGCAGGCTCTGAGACTTCCTTCGTCGCGATGGCCGATGCGTGCCGCGTGCTGAACCACCAGGGGATCAGCCAGAGCAGAGAGACCAATCCGAACAGCACATAGACGTGACGCCAGCCAATGGCGGCCATCAACAGCCCGCCCACCAAGGTGCCGAAGGCGGGACCCAGCGCAAGACCAGCCCCGATCAGGCCGTTGGCCGCCCCGAGCTTATGTTGTGGCAGATGCTGCGCCAGAAGTTTTGAGCTGGTGGGGAAGGCTGCGCTTTCGCCGATACCCAGGACCAGCCGCAAAACCAGCAGGCCCATGAATCCCGTCGCCAGACCCGACGCGGCGGTCGCTAACGACCAGATCACCACGCCGAGCGCCAAGGTCTTGTAGGCATTGATCTTCTCGGCCAACCAGCCCGCCAACACCAGGAACGGCATATAGGTCCAAAAGAACGCCGAAAGCAGCACGCCGATCTGGGTGGCGCTGAGATGCAGCTCATCCTTGATCAGCGGAGCAGCAGTGGCCAGATTGCCCCGGTCCACATAATTGATGAACACGGCCAGCGCGAGCAACGGCACCACGGCTGCGCCCAAGCCCGCCACGCGCGGCGCCTCAACTGTAGATGTGGTCATGCTTCCCCCAGCGCCCGATGTGTCTCGGGATTTGCCGCAAGCTAGGTCGGAAGCTAGAAGGCGGAAAGCCTTTTTTGCCATTCACTTGGTGACCGCTAGAATGCTATCGCGGTTCGATGCAACTCCCCACCCATGCCCGTCAATCGGCCAACGAGGTTCGCGCCCACCTGCTAGAGCAAGGCTGGACTGAAGTCGGTCAGGGCGATTGGTCTTGGGTGTTGGCTGACCCGACGGACACTCAAGCTGCCCGTGTCACCCCCTTCGATCCCGCATATCGCATGTTTGCTGACGACTGTTTGCAGGGCCTAACCAATCCTTGGCTCCCACGAATTGACGCCATCCAGCCGGTGGGCCGCAACGGCTACCTGGTTCTGATGGAGCGACTTTGGCCCGCTCACGAAACCGCCGCCCAGACGCTGTGCGCCGCGATCGGCATCAGCAATCAGGTAGGCTGGACCAACCCGATCGAAACCCTGCCGCCCGTTGTGGATGGCGACCTAATCGATCTCCGAAGTCGCCTCACGGCGCTGTTGGCTAAGGGATCGGCGCGCTTCCTGCTGTGGGGCGACTCCGACGTCCGCCCTGGCAACATCATGGTGACAGCGCAGGGTCAACTGAAGGTCGTTGACCCGGTGTTTGTGAAGGGCTTGGAAATCTTCGCGGCCATCAGAGACGGCCAAGCCAACAAGCTCGCCGACTTCACGCGAGATCAGCTGGAAGACTATCTGACCATCCCGGTCTTCCCGCCTGGACCGGAGACTGACGCCCTGCGAGCAAAGCTCGCCGCGATGGAGCTTCGCGAGGCCTAGGTTTTGATCTTATACCCGGTCTCAAACATCCACAGACAGATCGAACCCATCGCCACCACCAGCCCGGCCGTCATGGCCACCCCTACCACCACTGACCCCTCGGCATGCCCGATGAAGCCGTAGCGAAATCCGTCGATCAGATAGAAGAACGGGTTGTAATGGCTGCCGGTCCGGAACGGCTCGGGCAGGCGCTCCACCAGATAAAACGTGCCCGACAAAAACGTCATTGGCATGATGATGAAATTGGTCACCATCGACATCTGGTCGAACTTCTCGCTCCAGAGGCCAGCCATAATGCCCAACATGCCTAGGATGGTCGCGGCGCCCACGCCGAAATAGAGCACCGCCCACAGGTGGGTGATCGGCACATGGGCAAACGGGATCACCACCAAGGCGGTGACAAAACCCACCAATATCCCCCGCGTCGCCGCGCCCAGCGCAAAGGCCGCCACATGCTCCGGCGGCGTTAGGGGCGGTGTCAGGAAGTCGCCGATCAGCCCGTTCATCTTGGCTTGCAGAAGGCTCGACGATGAATTGGCGAAGGCGTTGTTCAAGATCGCCATCATGATCAGGCCCGGCGCGACAAAGGTGCCAAACTCCACCCCGTGCACCGGCGGCCTGGCCCCTTGGGCGGCCACCACAAACACCATCATATAGAGCAGAGAGGTCACGACGGGTGCCGCCAGTGTCTGGGCCCC
>JANPNB010000316.1:0-9946 GCA_031427275.1 Alphaproteobacteria bacterium
CCGCCATCGACCATCAGCACATGGCCAGTGATGAAGCGGGCTTCGTCCGAGCACAGGAACACAGCGGCCTCGCCGACGTCCCAGCCTTCGCCTTGCCACCCCATGGGCACTCAATGGGCAGGCCGGTGGTCGGCGAATAGGGCACCCCGACCCGTGCCCAAAGCAGGCGCATATAGTCGTGAATCTCGGTGACCGTGCCGACTGTGGAGCGCGGATTGCGACTGGTGGTCTTTTGCTCGATGGAGATGGCGGGCGACAGGCCTTCGATCAGGTCCACATCGGGCTTGCTCATCAGTTCCAGGAACTGGCGGGCATAGGCCGAGAGGCTTTCGACGTAGCGACGCTGACCCTCAGCGTAGATAGTATCGAACGCCAATGAGCTCTTGCCGGAGCCGGAGAGGCCGGTCAGCACCACCAGTTCGCCACGCGGAATATCCACATTGACGTTCTTCAGATTGTGCTCGCGGGCACCTCGCACGCGGATGAAATTCAACTGCTCTGCCATGACTTCCCAGAACGCTTCTCGACCACCGGCAACTCGAAGGGTGACCGCTAACCTTACCCTACAGAATTAGAGATAGCACGCGAACAAAATACGAACAAATAGCGCATGGTTGTCAAGGTCAGGCGGTGATTCAGCTCTGGTTCCTCATTGAGGGTTAGTGTTCAACGTGTCGCGAATGCGTTCTTTGCGATCCTCGTCACGCTGATGAATCGCTTTCCATTGTTCTTCGGTGGCGCAGGTACGCTTCGGAAAAAGTGACCCCATGACCTCCTGCTTCACGCAGATAAGCTTGGGCTTCTCAGGTGTCGTTGCCGAGACTTGTGTGCTGGGAGCGGCCGGGAGAGCAGGGGCGAGCGCAGATTGCGCGGCGACGGTGGCAAGTACGAGCAAGCTGATCAATTAGTTGGTCCTTGAGCGGGCGGGGGTGGCGTTCGACGGACAGTGTGTGTGGATCACATCTGAGATGCTTTTGGCTCGCGAAACAAGCGGTGTCGCTCTAGGTTCGTCACCTGCCAATAGGGAGTAGTCTCATGGATCGTCGTCAGGTTCTGGTTTCTGGGGCTGGAATGGGCCTGGGCTTGGCGATGCCGGGATGGGCCATGGCCGCGAGTGGTGGAGACCGCGCGCTCAACAAACGGTTCGACAAGTTGTCGGAAGCCTTACTGGCCCGCTCGCCGGAGACGGCGACAGGCCTGGGGTTGGACGTTGGAAAGCGTTCGGGCCTCAAGTCGCAGATGGCCGATGTGTCATGGAGCTCAGTGCAATCACTCCACCAGCTTTGCCGTGACGAGCTGGCGGGCCTAAAGACCATCCCGGACGCTGGCTTGAGTCACGAGGCGGCGTTGAACAAGGCGGTGGTGACCTATGCCTTGGATTTGGGCCTCGAGGGCGCTCGCTTCGAATTTGGCGATAATAACCTTGAATCGGCGATGAGCGAGAGCGCCGGCCCCTATGTGGTTAGTCAGCAAAGTGGGGCCTATACAGGCGCTGCGGAGTTCCTGGACAGCCAGCATTTGGTGGAAACCAAGTCGGACGCTGGGGCGTACCTGGCCCGCCTGCATGGCGTGGCGGCACAGATCCGGGCCGAGACTGAGCGTGTCCGCGCCGACGCTGGCAAGGGCGTGATCGCGCCGGACTTTATTCTTTCCAATGCCCTGGGGCAGATGGACGGCATTTTGGCGGTGCCTGCGGCGGACTCGCGTTTTGTTAGCTCACTGGCCAGTCGCGCTGCGGCAAAGGGCATCGCCGGGGCTTACGCGGCAGTGGCCACCAAGATCGTCGAGGCTGAGATCTATCCGGCTCTAGTCGCCCAGCGTGACCAGCTCCGCGCCAATGCCGCCAAGTCCGGGCATGACGCCGGGGTCTGGAGGTTGCCGGACGGCGAGGCCTATTACAGCTGGCTGTTGAAACAAGGCACCAATACGACGCTCAACGCGAACGAGATTCACCAAATAGGGCTGGATCAGAACCGGGCAATTGCCGCGCGCATGGACGGGTTATTGCAGGCTCAGGGCCTTACCCAGGGTTCTGTGGGCGAGCGCATGATTGCCATGGGCAATGATCCTCAGTTTCTCTACCCGAACACCGATGAGGGTCGCGCGCAAATTCTGAAGTACCTTCAGGGCCTTATCGACGGTGCTAGGCCCAGATTGGCCAGTCAATTCTCACTGAACCTGAAGGCACCTGTTGAGGTAAAGCGAGTGCCACTCGATATCCAGGATGGGGCCGGGCAAGGCTATATGAGCTCTGGGTCGCTAGACGGCAAACGCCCCTCCATCTACTACATCAATCTAAAGGCCACGGAGAATTGGCCCAAGTTCGCCCTGCCATCTCTGACCTACCACGAGACGATACCGGGCCATGCGTGGCAGTTCGCCTATCTGACTGAGACCGGCGGGGTGCCGCTGATCCGCAATCTGCTGTCGGGGTTTAACGCCTATGTGGAGGGTTATGCTCTCTATGCCGAACAGTTGGGCGACGAGATGGGCCTTTATGAGAACGATTGGGCCGGTCAATTGGGCTATCTACAGGGCCAGAGGTTCCGCGCGATCCGCTTGGTGGTGGATACGGGGTTGCATGCCAAGCGTTGGTCTCGCGAGCAGGCAATCAATTGGGCAGTCGCCAACTCCGGCCGCACATTGGGGGCCATGACCAGCGAGATCGACCGCTATTGCGCGAGCCCGGGCCAAGCCTGCGGCTACAAGATCGGCCACAATGAGATCAATCGCATGCGCGATAAGGCGCGCGCTGCGCTAGGGCCGAAGTTTGATGTGCAGGCGTTCAACGACACGCTGGTCAGGACCGGGGCGGTGCCGATGACGGTGCTAGGGTCAGAGATCGACCGATTGATCGCCCGCGGCGGTGTGGCCTAGGGGCTTGCCAAGCTGAAGGTTTCACAGTCCTATGGGGAACTGACTGAGGAGTTGTGCGCATGTGTCCGGAGTTTCTATAGCGGTCTGACCGTCTAGCGCGCCCGGCCCCACGGGGTCGAAGTCTTAACAATTTCAGTTGGTTATCACATGGCTTTCTTTGGCAATGACGCGGTCAATCGCGTCAATCTGCACACGACTGTACAGGCCATCGCCCAGGCGGGCGGCGGGGTCTTCTTCGTTGTTTTCTTGATCAAGGCGGGCTTGTCGGTCCCGCAGGCTCTCCTCGCCATAGCGGCAATCCAACTGGGCCGATTCATATTGCGACCGGCGATTTTGCCGCTAGCTAAGCGCTGGGGGCTCAAACCTCTGCTGATCGTCGGCACAGTAGGTATGGCGCTGCAGTATCAGGCTCTGGCACAGGTGCATGGGGTGGGTTGGGGGTTGCTGGCTCTCTGCGTCACCGCCGCGGTTGCCGACGTCCTCTATTGGCCAACCTATCACGCCTTTTTTGCTGCGATTGGTGATGCGGAGCACCGTGGTCATCAGGTCAGCATACGGGATGCCATGGTCTCGGTCATTGGGATCGTGGCCCCCTTGCTGGGCGCTTGGGGGTTGGTCGCCCTTGGTCCTGGCCCGATGTTTGGCGCGGTTGGTGTGGTCCAGGCGCTGTCAGCCCTGCCTTTGCTGGGCGCACCTAATGTGCCGGTCAAGGCGCAGGTACCAGGTGTGTTAGGGACCGCGCGGCTGGCCGTGACCCTATGCGCTGTAGATGGCTGGTTCGACATCTGGTTCCTCTTCGTATGGCAAATCGCGCTCTTTCAGTCGCTGGGTCAGAGCCTGTCGGCCTTTGGGGGTGCGATGGCCCTTGCCGCCCTTGTGGGCGCGGTGGCGGGCTTGCTGCTCGGGCGACACGTGGATGCAGGCCATGGACGACGGGCTGTCATGATCGTGGCGGCGGTGGCGACGATAGTGGTCGGCCTAAAGGCGGCTAGTGTTGGGGTTCCATGGGCAGCGGTGGCAGCCAATGCCCTAGGCCCGATATTCTATTCGCTACGCGGTCCGGTATCCGGCACACCGATCTATAATCTGAGCCAGGCCTCGGCCTGTCCGATCCGTTTTACCATCGCCACTGAGGCTGGGTGGGATGTGGGTAGCGCGGCGGCTTGCCTGGCCAGTGCGGGGCTAGCCTGGGCAGGGGTTTCGCTCTCACTCAGCATCTTGCTGGCTCTGCCCGCCCTGGGGCTCTCAGCTTGGCTATTGCGCCGGTACTACGCCAGGGCGGGCTTGGCTTTACCGGCCTAGGGCAAACCGGATCGGGATGCGGACGTTTGCCCCATCGACCGGGCGACCATCCTGGGTTTGCGGGCTCATCTGGAAGTAAGGTGCGAGCTTTAAGGCTGCTGCCGCAAAGCCCTGATCTTGCGGCGTTTCTGCCACCACATCGCAGGCCCTGAGCGCGCCTGTGGCCCCGACTTGGCACGATAGCATCGCGGTTCCCTCCACGCCGCGACGCACGGCAGCATCAGGATAGTAGCGGGCAAATTCCCGACCGCCGGGCTTGCGCAACCAGTTGGGCGCGTTGATGACGGCGGGGATCGTTGGCGGTTCGGGTGTGGTGATTGCGGTGATCTCAATGGGTCCAGTAGGGGGCGTCAGCGGCGGGTTGATGGGGACCAGGGTGGTTGTAACGGGGGGCTGGAGAGGGCTTATGATCGGCGGTTGATGGATGGCTATCGGCTTCAAATTGCGCGGCGGCACGACGACCGGCTCGCGTTTGAACATCGTCACGATCACCGGCGGATCCTCAAGGCTAACAGGTGCCGTTGTCGGCGTGAACACCTGCACCGCCAAATAGGCCAATAGCCCAGCATGGGCGGCCACCGAAATCCCAACAACTGGGGCTGTCCAAACCGAACGCCGGGCGGTCTGGGGTGAATGGGTTGGATACGCGAACTGACGGATGACCATGGTCTTCGTCCTTGCCGAATCTGTGCCCCTTAGCCGTCATGGTCACGCTCAAATTACGGCAATAGATTGACGCAGGGGAAGGCGCGGCGAAGGTGGAAATTAGTGTCATATTAACCATGACTGCGGCACATCCTGCCTATGGCTATCCAGGGTTTGAGGGGCGTCGTCGAGGCCGCCATCCAGCGCGCGTCCACCGCCACCGGCGTGGACTTCAGCTTCCTGATGAAAACCGCCAATCGTGAGAGCGGCTACAATCCCAAGGCCCAGGCACCGACCTCTTCTGCGGCGGGTTTGTTTCAGTTTGTGGAGCAGACTTGGCTGTCGACACTGAAGCAGCACGGCGCGAAGTATGGCTATGCCCGTTATGCCGATCTGATCATCAAAGGTTCTGACGGTCGCCTGCGTGTGGACGGTGGGGAAGCGCGCAAGGCGGTGATGGATTTGCGGCTTGATCCGCACGCCGCCTCGCTGATGGCTGGAGAACTGACCTCCGATCACGCCGCCTATCTGCGCGGTCGGACTGGACGTGCGCCGACGGGGGGTGAGCTTTATGCCGCGCACTTCCTGGGGCCATCCGGATCGGCCAAGCTGATCGAGGCCATGCAATCTCGACCAGGTGCCTCGGCCGCCAGCCTGTTCCCAGACGCTGCGGCGTCTAACCGATCGATCTTCTACCGCGACGGGCGACCTGCCACGGTGAGCGAAGTCTATGCCAATCTCACGCGGTCTGGTGGGAGCGTGCGCGCACCGACGACCGCCGTGCTGCAGGCCGAGCCGGATAGCAATTTCATTCAGTATGCGTCGGCTCGCCACTCTGACCGCAAGCGCGAGCAGGACGCCCTGGTCGATCTGATCCTGCGTGGCCCCCAGGAACTGGACGGCGGCAGCTCCAGCGTGCGGCTGTCGGGATCGCTGTTCTCCAGCGAGATGCTGCGCGTCCTGTCAGACGCGCGGAGCGACAAGAAAAGCTAGCTGATCGCCCCGGTGGGATGGCGACCGGCCCGTTGGGGCAGGACGACGATCAAAGCCACCATAACCACCGTGAGCACGATCGACGCCAGCGGCCGGCTGAAGGCCAACCCGCCGTGATCCAGCGGTTTATCGAGGAAATCACCAACGGTCGCACCCAAGGGTCGGGTCAAGATGAAGGCCAACCAGAACAATACGACACGGTTCAAGCTGGTCCAAAAATAAAGACCCGCAACGGCGGCCAACGCCGCCCCGAAGACCAGAGCCGCTCCGACATAACCTAGGCCACTGGTGTCAGCCATCCAATCGCCCAGGGCTGTGCCGAGGGTCTGGGATAGGGTGATGGTGATCCAATAGAAGGCCTCGACCCGGGGGGTGTTGACGTCATCGGCGGAGATAGAACCTATGGTCAATCGCCAAGTGGCAAGCGAAATCACCACACCCGCGAGCAAGAGCAGTGACCCACCCGTGTAGCCGATGCCCATGGAGCGGGTGGCATAGTCGGCCATGGTGGTGCCCGCTGTGGTCGAGGCAATAATCGTCGCCCAATAGAGGAAAGGATGAAATCGCTTGGCCGAGATCTGCCATATTACCAGCACGACCAGCAGGGTGAGAAAGATCGCGGTGCCGACGAGATAGCCAAGATTTAGGGTCATACTGACCGTATCACCACCCGTCTCGCCAAGCGTGGTAGCGAGGATCTTGATGATCCAGAAGCCGAGCGTGACGGCTGGAACCTTGCTGAGCATGTCGCGCCGGTCGAGGGTCATCATCGGTCTCCGAACTCTTGTCTTAGCCGTCCGCCGACTAACAGCATCAGGACGCCACCCGCGCCGACAATGGCCGCGTGTATGGCCCAGAATTGCAGGGCCGGCATCTGCTCATAAAAACCGCCGATCCGTCCGCTGATGAAACTGCCCAAGGTGACTGATGTGGCATTTATCCCCAACAGAGTGGCGTTGACCGAGGCGGGAGCCAGGCGGGAATAGACGGCGTTGAGGGTCGGCACAACGAACAACCAGCCCAGGTTAGACGTGAGGTGGAAGGCTATGGCCAGGATCAGGGGGGAGCGCCCCGAATCATTGACCATGAACTGACCGGCAGCCAGTAACAGGGTGGAGGCCCCGAAGATGAAACAGCCGATAGCGATCTTGGTGAACTCATCGGGCTCCTTACCCTGGGCGGCTTGGCGATGCCAAAAGGCCAGCATGAACGGAAGGGTGACTAGGGGAGCCAGGCCGTCCAAGGACTGAAGCCACGGCACCGGCATAGTCCAGGAACCGTATTGGAGTTGCAGGTGATCTCGGACCCACAGATTATAGGTGTTCCAAATCTGCGACTGCGCCACCCAGAACAGGGCGGCAATGGGAACGAGCGCTAGAAGGTAGAGGACGACGCGCAACTCCGACCTGGTTAGCGCAACGCGCTTGCCAGGAGCTGAGCGCGGCCTTTCAATCGGCAAGTGTGCCTGACCCATGACATAGACAACCAGACCCAACAGCATGCCAAAGCCGGCAAAGCCAAATGCCACATGCCAGCCATAGGCTTGGCCCAAAGCCCCGGTGACGAGGGGGGCGATAAACGCACCTAGATTGATGACGCTGCCATAGATCTGAAAGGCGACCGCGCGACGGCGGTCCCCCAGGTCATAGAGTTCGCCGATCTGCGGCGTGACATTGCCGCGCACGAAGCCTGCCCCCACGATCAGCAGCGATAGGGCCACCAAAAAGGACTCGTCAAAAGCCAGAGCAAAGTGCCCGAGCGTCATCAAAACGCCCCCGATGATCACGCTGGCCCGCCGCCCCAGGAAGCGATCGCCTAGATAGCCGCCGATGATCGGCGTGAACGCTGCCAAACCCACATAGAGGCCGAAAATCTGTGAGGCCAGGGCCTGAACAGAGAGGGGGCCGGTGAGACTTTCCAGCCCGGAGCGAAAGGCGGCGAACCCGGCGATATGGTCGACCCGACCCGGCAGGAAGAGTTGCTCTGCCATATAGAGCACCAGCAATGCCTGCATGCCGTAGAAGGAAATCCGGTCCCAGATTTCCAGACCCGCTAGCACCGCTAGGCCGCGCGGGTGGCCGAAGAGGTCGGGGGATTGAGGCGGCTCGATTGTGAGGGTCATGCGGTCCCTATGGATTCCCACGCGCGCTGTAGGTTGGGTGGGCGCAATGCCTATAACTCGGTCGAGCCTAGGGGAATGGTGGAGGTTGGCAATGGGCTTGGTGGGGAGCCGCCTGCAGTGCACCCGGCACCACTCTCCACGTCGCCTCCTAACCGAAGCGAAGTTCGACCGAACGCTTTGGGTCTAGATAGCTGGTGAAGCAAATCCAAGTCGGGCGGACTCGAAAATGTGTAATGCCGACCCAATTTAGGCGTTCGCGCCCGTCGGGATAGGCTTGGAAATAAATGTCACGGACCTGGTTGAGATCGTGGCCAATCGGTTCGTCGGCCACCCCCTCCATCTGAAGGGTTTCTTCGTCCGCCAATCCAATTACCGCAGAGATGCGGGGATCGCGGCGAAGGTTGATTGCTTTGCGCGTTGTGCAAACGGTGTCGAACACCAGTTCGAGTTGCGGTGTGACGGCGACGCCCACCAGCGCCGACTCCGGCGCACCATCCGCAGAATTGGTCGCGATAACGGCCAGCTTTTGCGACTTCAGGAATGCAAGAACTTGGGACTGAAGGTCCATCGGTTTGTTGCTCCAGTGTGGTGATACTGAGGACGAGGAGGTCGAAAACCACGGGTACGCCCGCGACTGACCTTCGAGGCCGCGAAGGTGATTTACGCTAGGTTACACCACTCCAAGCTTGCGCGAAACGCACGACATAGGGCTCAGCCCAACTGCGGAAGGTCTGGCTTTTGAAGGCCGCATGAGCAACGTCGGGACGGGTGAAGTAGCTCCAGATCAAGAGGCGCTCGTAGACGACCAGGAGGGCTAGACGAGCCGGCGTTGGAGCGGCGCAGCCTCCGGCCTGGCGATAGGCGAGGAGATAAGCGTCTGTGCATTGGGGTGCGCGATCAAGCCAGTCGCAGGATTGACGGACCAAGTCCGCCGCCGGATCGCCGAAATTGCAGGTCATCAGATCGATGACGCCGCTGACCCGCCAATCGGTCTGTTTCTGTTCCAGCAGCACATTCCCCAGATGATAGTCGTTGTGGGCGAAGGTGACCGGCGAGGTTTCTGCCGGATGCGCGGCCTCTGCGGCAAACAACGCGTCAAGCCAGCTGTCGTCCTGCGGTCCGAACGCCTGGTTGATCCTGGCAGCGGCGGCCTGTTGCTCGATTTCGGTGCGTAGGTGTTGGCTGTAGCCGCCGGGATAGGGCGCGATGGCCTGAAGATCAGGGTCGAAATCCCCGGCTTGGTCGCGCCGCAGGGACTGAAGGTCGGCCAAGGTGCGGCCCAGGGCATTGGCAATTTCGATGCCGTCCTGGTCGCTCAAGGCCGCGCGATCGGTAGGGGCTGATAGGCAAACACCAGATAGCCGCGGCACGATCAGATAGGGCCAAGGAAAGTCTTCGCAGCTGTCGTCAAGATGGGGTGGCCAGGCCACTGGCGCGCGCGCGTGTGCATGCAGGAGGTCGGCATAGAGCCGCTCTTTGGGAAACTGCCAGGCATCATTGGGCGCGCCATTGTGCCAATGCGGCGCGCCGCGAAACACGTAGTCACCTGAGGTGGTGGTGACGAAGACGTTCTGCCCGAACAGACCGCCCGATACGGGTGAAGCCGATACGAACGCGCCGAGGTTGGCCTTACGGGTCACGGCACGTAACTGGGCGTCTTCGATGTTGCCTAGGCGCGCCGAGTAGACCGTCATTGAAACGTCCTCCCCAACTGCCCTTTGGTTAGGCCTTAACCCGCGCAACGACCTTGATTTCCGCGCGGGCATTGGGGCGGACTAGGCCCGTAACGCCGATCCAGGTGGAGGCAGGATAGGGTGCGTGGATGAACTCGTCCTTGACCTTGGCCATGGTGGCCGTGTGCGCCGCCAAGTCGACAATATAAAGCGTGCTATCGACGATGTCTGAGAGCTCTGCGCCGGCCTCGGCCAGCACCATGGCGACGGTTTCCCAAGCATTGCGAAACTCAGCCTCGGCTGTGTCGCCGCGACCGATCACCCCGGAGACGAA
>JANPNB010000317.1:0-5081 GCA_031427275.1 Alphaproteobacteria bacterium
CGTCCAATTCCTCGACGAAGATCGCGCCTAGCGCCTTTAGCCGATCGACGACATGGCGGTTGTGGACGATCTCGTGGCGCACATAGACGGGTGCGCCATTTTTCGCGATGGCGCGCTCGACGATCTGAAAGGCCCGGTCCACACCAGCGCAAAACCCCCGCGGGGTGGCGAGCAGGACCGTTAAGGCGCGGCGAGGGGAGTTCTCTTGAACCATGGCTCTGACTTAAGGCTTCTGGAGCTATCCCGCCAGCCGCGTTGCAGCCGCAATCGATAGACATTAGTAGAGAGCCATCCTGAGCCCTCGCTCGCCCTACTCTCTTATTTGGACGACCCCATGCGCCGTTCCCTGTTGATTGCTGTAGCTGCCCTGCTGACCGCATCCGCCACCTTGCCCGTCACGGCCTATGCGCAGGGCCGCCGCCCCAGCGAGGCGGACAAAGAACAGCAAGACCAATCCAAGAAAAAGAAGCGCGACGCGGAGTGGGGCGATACGCAAGCCCCGTTGCAACAGCTGCGCAATGCCGGTCCCTGCCCCTATGTGAAGGTACTCTACGACGCCGGTCGGTATGTGGAATTCAAGAACGGTCGCGAGGCCTCGGCTGACGTTGCCTATACCGGTGAAATCCAGAGCATTTCCGCAGGCTGCGCCTATAAGGATGATCAGCCGATCAGCGTGCAGGTGGAGATGTTGTTTGAGCTGGGCAAGGGCCCACAGGCCGAGGGCTCTAGCAAGACTTACAAGTATTGGGTCGCGGTGACGCGCCGCAATCAATCGATCATCGAAAAGGCCTATTTCGATCTGCCCGTGAAGTTTGGGCCCGGCCAGGACCGGGTCTATGTGACCGAGGATATTGGTGAAATCACCATCCCTCGGGCCGCCGTGACCACCTCTGGTTCGAACTTCGAAATCCTGATCGGCTTTGACGTGACCCCACAGATGGCCGCGTTCAATCGTGAGGGAAAGCGGTTCCGCCTGAACGCTGGTGCCGTGGCCGCCGCGAGCCCTTCGACCCAAAAATGAGTGATCTAAAGAGAGGCCTGTCGGAGGCCGTTGGCGCGGCCTTTGCAGCAAATGGCCTGCCTGCGGAGCTTGGACGAGTGACACCGTCCGACCGTCCTGACCTGGCTGATTTTCAGTGCAATGGGGCTTTGCCAGCGGCCAAGGTTGCCGGGCGAAATCCCCGTGAGATCGCTACGGGCGTGGTCGCGGCCCTGGCCAGTGATCCCAGGCTTTCGAAAGTAGAGATCGCAGGCCCAGGGTTCATCAACCTGGTCATATCGGACATGGCGCTATCTGACCGCGCCAATCAAATCGCCACCGATCCGCGGCTGGGTGCCAGTTTGGTGGAGACCCAAAGGCGGGTGCTGATCGACTATGCCGGGCCCAATGTGGCCAAGCCGATGCATGTGGGCCACCTGCGATCGTCGATTATTGGAGAGTCGGTCAAGCGCATCTACCGGTTCCGAGGCGACGAGGTGCTGGGCGATGCCCACTTCGGCGACTGGGGCTATCAGATGGGGCTGCTGATCGGCGCGGTAATGGATGAGCATCCTGCGATTGCCGAGTTGGTGGCGGTGCATAATGCCAAGGGTGCCGCGCCCAGCCTGGCTGAGGAAGCTCAGGCTTTTGCGCTGTGCGACGGGGTCAGCTTGGCCGACCTTGACCGGCTCTATCCGGAGGCTGCGGCACGCGGCAAAACCGACGAAGACTACCGGGATCGGGCGCGGAAGATCACGGCGGCGTTGCAGGACCGCACGCCCGGCTACTTCCTGCTGTGGCGGCATTTCCATGCGGTGACGCGGGTGGCGCTGGAGCGGGACTTCCATGCCCTGGGGGTCGATTTCGACCTCTGGAAGGGCGAGAGCGATGTCGAAGACCTGATCAATCCGATGGTCGCTGAGTTAGACGCCAAGGGCTTGTTGGTGGATGATCAAGGCGCGCGGATCATCCGAGTGGCGCGGCAGGGTGACAAACGCGACCTGCCACCGCTGCTGGTGGTTTCGTCCCAGGGTTCGGCCATGTACGGGACGACCGACTTGGCCACGGTGCTGGATCGAAAGCGCAGTTTTGACCCGCATCTGGTGCTCTATGCGGTGGATCAGCGGCAAGCCGACCATTTCGAGATCGTGTTCCGTGCCGCAGAATTGGCGGGCTATGTGCAACCTGGCACCCTGGAGCACATCGGCTTTGGCACCATGAACGGCACAGACGGCAAGCCGTTCAAGACCCGCGAGGGCGGTGTGCTGAAGCTCAATGATCTGATCCAGATGACCCGTGAGAAGGCTCGCGAGCGATTACGCGAGGCCGAGTTGGGGGCCGAGTTGGACCCGGAGGCGTTCGAGGCGACGGCGCAGATGGTGGCCGTGGCGGCGCTGAAGTTCGCTGATCTGCAGAACTATCGCGGCACCTCATATGTGTTCGATTTGGACCGGTTTTCCAGCTTTGAGGGCAAGACCGGGCCTTACCTGCTGTATCAAGCCGTGCGGGTGAAGTCGGTGCTGCGCAGGGCGGTCGAAGCAGGGTTTGCGCCAGGAGCTATCGCGGTTTCAGAACCTGCTGAACGCGACCTCGTGCTGCTGCTCGACGCCTTCGATCAGGCGCTGGTCGATGCTTATGAGAAGAAGGCCCCGAATTTCGTGGCCGATCACGCCTTCAAGCTGGCCCAGACATTCTCGAAGTTCTATGCGGCCTGCCCGATCCTGCCGGCCGAGCCTGAGGTGCGGGCGTCGCGTCTGAGTTTGGCAGCAACGACTTTGGGTCAGTTGGAACAGGCGCTAGACCTGCTGGGGATTGCTGCGCCAGAGAAGATGTAAGTTCCGTCTCGGCATTGACTCCGGGGACGCCATCGAACAGGTTCTCCAACGACTCTCGCGGGAGAGATCGGGCCTCTTGGGGTCCGGAGCCGAAGGCGCAACCGCCCCGGAAACGCTCAGGCAAACGGACCGCGACAGGCTGATAAACGCTGGAAAGCAGCTTCCTTCGCGCGATGCGCTTCGGAGGCTCGCCGAAGGAGCAAAGGGTGACTTTTGGGTCGCTCTAAATCTCTCAGGTTCCAAGGACAGCGGGGGCAGGGTGTGATCGGAGAACCCCTCCGTTTGCGCCTGCCATGTCAGCCGGAGTCCGACCTTGCCCGACGCCCCTTTGAAGACCACCCCGCTCTACGACGCACATGTCGCAGCTGGCGGTCGCATGGTCGCCTTCGCGGGCTATTCCATGCCGGTGCAGTACAGGGACGGGGTGCTGAAAGAGCACCTGTGGACCCGTGAACATGCCGGGCTGTTCGATGTCAGCCATATGGGCCAAGCGCGGTTGCGCGGGGTATCGCCGCTCTCGGCGTTTGAGGAGATCACGCCGGGCGACTTCATCGGGTTGAAGCCGGGCAAGCAGCGCTATTCGGTGCTGCTCAATAAGAAGGGCGGAATCATTGACGACTTGATGGCCGCGCGGCCGGACGATGACGGCCTGTTCGTCGTGGTCAACGGAGCCTGCAAGGACAACGACTTCGCGGTGATCGACGATGAGTTGGCGGGGCAGGTTCGGATCGAGCGGCTAGAGGGCCGGGCGCTGATGGCTTTGCAAGGGCCAGAAGCGGCGGCGGTCCTGGCGGCGCATGTGCCGGAAGCCGCGACCATGGTGTTCATGGATAGTCGCGCGGTGGCGGGGTTTGGGACCGATCTGATCCTTTCGCGCTCTGGCTATACCGGCGAGGACGGCTATGAGATTTCGGTTCCGGCTGAGCACGCCGAGCGGGTCTGGAACCTGTTGCTGAACGATGAGCGGGTGCGGCCCATTGGCCTGGGTGCGCGCGACAGCCTGCGCCTGGAAGCCGGATTGCCACTCTACGGTCATGACGTCGACGAGACCGTTAGCCCGGTCGAGGCTGATCTGGCCTTCGCCGTCTCGGTGAAGCGGCGCGATGCCCGCGACTTCCCCGGCGCTAGGCGGATCGCTGGCGAGCTGGAGAACGGTCCATCACGCAAGCGGGTAGGCTTAAGAGTCCTCGAAGGCGCACCGGCCCGCGAAGGTGCTGAGATCACCGACAGTACGGGTGCCGTGATCGGTGTTGTCACCTCTGGCGGATTTTCGCCCACCCTTTCGACCCCGATTGCCATGGGTTTTGTGCCACCAGCCCTCGCCGTGGCTGGCACCCGATTGATCGTTATCGTCCGCGGCAAGCCGCAGGCCGCCGAGGTGGTCAAGATGCCCTTTGTTCCCCACCGCTATGTCCGCAAGCTCTGAGAAGGACCCCCAATGCGTTTCACCAAAGATCATGAATGGGTTGCCCTGGAGGGCGGCGTCGCCACCATCGGTATCACCGCCTATGCCGCCGAGCAGTTGGGGGACGTGGTGTTCGTCGAAACACCTGATGTGGGCAAGACCATCAAGGCCGGTGAAAGCCTTGCGGTCGTTGAGAGCGTTAAGGCCGCATCTGATGTCTATGCGCCAATCTCCGGCCAAGTGGTCGAGAACAATGCCGCGCTTGCCGATGCACCCGAAACCGTCAACGCGCAGCCAGAGGGGCAGGGCTGGTTCGCCAAGATCCAAATGACCGACGTCGCCGAGTATGAGGCGCTGATGGACCGCGCCGCCTATGACGCCTTTCTAGGGACGCTCTGAATTCATGCGCTATCTGCCCCTTACCGCCAAGGATCGTGCGGAGATGCTCGAGATAATTGGCGTCTCCAGCATAGATGATCTGTTCATTGACGTTCCAGTGGCCGCCAGAGTTTCAGTTGGGTGGGATCGGTGAGACGGGTGCGGCGCACGACGAGTCGGAGGCGACGTTCGTGTTTGTGACGGCCCGTCACGTAGGTGGTCTCCGCGACGTGGGCTTCGCCGTCGTCGGGGTAGACGATCTTTTGCCAGGCTTTGTCGTCGATCTTGGCGATACATGCTCGGATCTGTTTGTGATTCCGACGGTGATCGACCACCGGACCCCGAGACGGGTGAGGGTGTCGACCAGCGCGTAGGACCAGAACCCCGAATCGGCACGGAAGCTCAACGCGCCCGTCGCGCCCGCGTGGCGGACCCGGGCGACGAGTTCTTCCACGAAGCGTTTCGTTCCCCGCTGCGACGAACC
>JANPNB010000318.1:0-1965 GCA_031427275.1 Alphaproteobacteria bacterium
GCCCCGGAAAGCCTTGAATTTCGACCCGTCGCCCGCTGGTTTGCCTTCAAATCGCACCTCAAACGCACAAAACGCTTGGCGCCGCGGCCGCTTTCGTGGCCGTCACGGTCATTGGCTGAGCTTCGTTTCTAATCAGGTTAAGTTAAGCGAACTGGCTATAATTAATTTCTGTCGATCATCATTTAAATATCAGATTATTGAATAGTATGATCAAATATTCAAAATCTACGCCAACACTCTCGGAGGCGACGGAAATTTGCTGTGTCCGTCTGAATTTATTGCGGCACACCGTGTCAGCCCTTATAACTTCACCAACATTGGTCAGCCTTGGCCGTGGCATGAATCAAAGGTTGCGCGGACTTGCTGAATAAGAAATTGGAACAGGTGGTTGCGATCTTGTCGCTCAGCCTTGACACCTAGGTCAAGATGAGGAAATTCGACCTGATCTGGCTCCGGGCTTTTCGTGCCTGGAGTCCTCTGCGCCAGCACAGCAGCACGCGGGCGCCGTGCATTGCCAATGGCTTGGCGGAGCGCCGCCACGATATGCTTGCCGGCTGCCGATGAGGATCTGGCTGATCACGATCGGTGAACCCTTGCCGACTGACGAGGGCGCGCCCAGGCTGCTGCGTGCGGGTGTAATTGCCGGGCTGTTGCGTGATCGGGGCCACGACGTCGTATGGTGGACGTCGCGTTTTGATCATCAGGCCAAGCGCATGCGAAGCCCGTTGGTACCTGATGCGATCTCGAAGCTCGGCTACGAGCTTCGGATGCTAGCGGGCTGCGGCTACGCCACAAACGTGTCGCTGGATCGAATCCGGGATCATCGCCAACTGGCACAGGCCTTTCTGAACGAGGCCGTCACACTGCCCGACCCCGAAGTGATCCTGTGCTCCTATCCTACCGTTGGCTTGTGTGAAGCGGCTTTGACCTATGGTCGCCCGCGCGGCATACCCGTGGCACTGGACATGCGTGATCTTTGGCCCGACATCTTTGTCAACCTCGTGCCCAGGGCGCTCCATCGATTGGCAAGGTGCTCGCTGAGACCGATGTTCAGCGCGTCCCGTCGGGCCTGCGAGGGGGCGACCGCAGTCTTTGGCATCACTGATGCATTCGTGGACTGGGGCGTCATGAGAGCCTCCCGTTTGAGGCGTACCACCGATCAGGCGTTTCCGTTGGCCTATGACCTGAATCCCATCGCGACCGACGCGCTGCAGAGCGCCCGTGAGAAGTGGACCGCGTTGGGCATTGGCCCCGACCGCAAGACGCTGTGCTTTTTCGGCACATTGGGCCGTCAGTTCGACATCCCAACGGTACTGCGGGCCGCCCGACTTTTGAAGCATGACGACGTCCACTTGGTGATCTGCGGCCTGGGGGACAAGCTGGCGTCGTACCGCCGCGAGGCTGCTGATCTGCCCAATGTGCTTTTTCCAGGATGGGTCGATGCGGCGGCGATTCGCACGCTGATGGAGCGCAGCCTGGCAGGCATTGCTCCCTACCACAATGAACGCAGCTTCACGATGAGCATCCCGAACAAGGCCGTTGAATACCTGGCCGGTGGGCTGCCAGTGCTGACTTGCCTGACCGGCGAGTTGGAGCGTGTTCTGCGCATGCACGAGTGCGGCCTGTTCTGGGTCGAGGGCGATGCGCAGGGCCTGGCTGTCGCCATTCGCTCGCTGTACCTCGACGTCGAGGCGCGCCAACGCATGGCTGATAATGCCGCCTCTGCCTATTCCGAGAACTTTGTGGCCCAGGTGGTCTACGGCAAGCTCATCGATCACCTCTGCAGTCTCGCCGCCGCCCCAGTGACTGATACGACAACGGCTCCTGGGCTCGCCCCGCAACTGCAACCCACACCATGACAGACTTTGTCGAACTGACCGAAATTGCGGGCGACGACGTCACCGCAGAACAAATCCAGCGCATTGCGCGCCGCTACTACTGGGCCCAGGAATATTGCGAGGGCAA
>JANPNB010000319.1:0-12630 GCA_031427275.1 Alphaproteobacteria bacterium
CTGCGAGTTGGTGGCCTTGCCTGGCAATCAGCTGCTGGTCTTGGAGCGCATCTCGGCCAGCGCCAAAATCTATCGGGTGGATTTGAATGCGGCGGGAACTGAAGCTACCGAAATTGATATCCGCCCTGCACCGGAAGAGGGCCCAACGGGCTCGAATTCGAGTTTCCCCATGCTGACCAAAACCCTGATATTCACCACCGACGATGCCCGCAAGGTCGCGCCGGATTTGGAGGGCATGGTGATGCTCTCCGACCACGAACTGATCCTGGCGACGGACAATGATTTTGGCATTGAGGGTGCCGAGACGTGTTTCTACCGGCTAACCTTTGCAGATGCCCTAACCGCCTAGAGCCTCAGCGCTAAGGCTTTCTAGGTCGGCCCCGCCGTCCATGACGCCGTCGGCGAGGCCCGGAGCCTGGGCCAACACCTGTCCGGCAAACACCCGGGCCAGCACGGCCTTGCTCTTGGACCAGTCGTCGGCGGCACCAGAGACTTCCAGAGCCTGCTTGGCCAGCATCCAGCCGCCGATGACGTCGCCCGCTAGCTTGAGATAAGCCGTGGCCCCGCTCAGCGCATCGGGACCCTTGTGGGCCAACATCCAGTCGGTGGCGCGCTCGAGGGCGGCAACCCCGGCATCCAGACGGGAGCCGACGATCTCCAGGCCTGCAACCCCATCCAGGACCTGAACGGTCTGGTGCATCTCGGCGCAGATCGCGTCCATCACCCCGCCGTCCTGCATGGCCAACTTTCGACCCGCAAGATCCATGGCCTGGATGCCGTTGGTGCCCTCATAGATCGGGGCGATGCGGGCGTCGCGGTAGTGCTGGGCCGCGCCGGTTTCCTCAATAAATCCCATGCCGCCATGCACCTGCACGCCCATGGAGGCCACTTCGACGCCGATATCGGTGGACCAGGCTTTAGCGATGGGGGTGAGCAGCTCTTGGCGGGCTTTGGCGACGTCGCGTTGGGCTTGGGTTGGGGCCAACCGGGCTAGGTCTGAAAGCACGCCGGTGGTGATGCAGATCGCGCGCGCCGCCTCGATCTTGGCGCGCATCAGGGTCAGCGTGCGACGTACATCCGGGTGGCCATAGATAGTCTCGCCACCCCAGGCCGCGCGGCCTTGCTTACGCTCCTGGGCAAAGGCCAGGGCTTGCTGAAAAGCTCGCTCAGCGATGGCCACGCCCTGCACGCCGACCTGCAGGCGCGCGGCGTTCATCATCACAAACATGTGGGCGATGCCGTTGTTCAACTCGCCGACCAGCTCGGCCTGGGCCCCCTCGAACAACATGACGCAGGTGGGTGAGCCGTGAATGCCCAGTTTGTGCTCGATGGAGCCGGGGCGCAGGTCGTTGAGGGTGCCTGCACGACCCTGGTCGTCCACCAGCTTCTTGGTGGCGAGGAACAGGCTGATGCCCTTCACACCGGGCGGTGCGTCTGGCGTGCGGGCCAGGACCAGGTGGCAGATGTTTTCCGCTGCGTCGTGGTCGCCCCAGGTAATGAAGATCTTTTGGCCGGTCAGCTTGTAGCCACCCTGGCCGTCAGGTTCGGCGCGGGTAGTAACGGCGGCGAGGTCAGTACCGGCCTGAGACTCAGTCAGGTTCATGGTCCCGGTCCATTCGCCGCTGACCAGCTTGGGCAGGACCAGTCGCTTTTGGCGCTCCGTACCGTGCAGAGCCAGCGCCTCGATGGCCCCTTGGGTCAACATCGGGCAGAGGCCGAACGCCATGTTCGAGGCGTGGATCATCTCGAATACTGCCAATTCCATGGCCTTGGTCAGACCCTGGCCACCATGTTCCGGCGAGGCCGATAGCGAGTTCCAGCCCTGGGCGACGAAGGCCTGATAGGCATCGGCGAAGCCCGGCGCGGCGGTGACCTTGCCGTTTTCAAAACGGGCACCGACCATGTCGCCCTGGCGGTTCAGAGGGGCCAGTTCGTTCTCGGCAAAGGCTCCAGCGGATTCCAGAACCGCAGCGACGGTGTCATCGTCCAGATCGGCAAAACCCTGGTCCATCAGCGCAGGGTGACCGGCAGTCTTGAGGGCAAGGGCGAGGCTTTTGAGGGGTGCACGATAGGTCATGACGAGCAATCCTTATGGTGCGATGTCTAGGGGGCCGTGATCGAGGTTCGGAAGTACATGACGGGCAAAGAGGTCAGCCTCTGCGGCATGCGGATAACCCGACAGGATGAATGCCTCCATGCCGAGCGCGCGATAGGCGTTGAGCTTGGCGAGCACCTGGTCGGGGTCACCGACGATGGCGGCACCGCAGCCGGATCTCGCTCGGCCGATCCCGGTCCAGAGATTGTCTTCGGCATAGCCGTCATGGCCCGCGCCAGCCCGTAGTTCGGCCTGACGGCGCACGCCATAAGAGGCGGAGTCGAGGGACCGATTGCGAATGGCGTCGCCCTCGGCGTCGTCCAGTTTCGAGAGCAACCGGCTGGCAGCGTCGCGGGCCTCGGTCTCGGTCTCGCGCACCACCACGTGGACGCGGTAGCCGAACCTGAGCGTCCGGCCATGTTTGGTGGCGCGCGCGGTCATGTCGTCGACGATCTCTTTGACCGCAGGCATGGTGTCGGGCCACATGAGGTAGACATCGGCGGCCTTGGCGGCGGCTTCTCGGGCGTCCTCGGACAGGCCCCCGAAATAGAGTGGTAGCCGCCGCCCTGCCGCCTTGGCGATGCGGGGCGGGTCGAGCTTGAACTTGTAGAACTCGCCCTGATAATCCACCGACTGGCCGCTAAGGATCAGGTTCAATAGCTCCATCACCTCCACCGTGCGCTGATAGCGCGGTGCCGAGGCCAAGGTCTCGCCGGGCAGGTCGGAGGAGATGATATTGACCGTCAGGCGACCGCCCAGCATCTGGTCTAGGGTCGCCAATTGCCGCGCCAATTGCGGGGGCCACATCTCGCCGCAGCGGATGGCGGCCAATAGGCGCATGCGCTTGAGCATCGGCGCAATCCCCGCGCCGAAGGCTAGGCTGTCAATCCCTAAGGCATAGCCGGAGGGCAACAGTAGATTGTCGAACCCACCACTCTCGGCTGTCAGCGCGATGTCGCGGCAGTGCTCAAAGCTGGACTGAAGGCGCGGATCGGGCGCACCCAGGAACTCGTAGTCGTCGTCGCAGAGCGCACTGAACCAAGAGACTTCGCAGGGCTTCATGGCAGGGGGGTTCCTCGGGCAGCGGTCAGAACGGCATACCATTCCGCGCGGCTATAGGTGAAGGTCAGTGCCTGGGCCGCTTCCTTGATCCGAGCGACCTGCTGCGAGCCGACAATGGGGATCGGGCGCGCGGGATGGGACATGATCCAGCCATAGGCCGCAGCCGTCACAGACACCCCGGCGCGTTCGGCGACCTTGTTCAATTCAGCCACGACAGCGTGGGATCGATCATCCTTGGGGTTGGCCAAGCGGCCTTGACCCAGGGGTGACCAAGCCAAGACGGCCAACCCTGTCTCAACCGCCTGATCCAATACCCCGTCATAGAGCGGTTCAATGGCCAGGGGTGAGAACTCCGGCTGCACTGAGACTAGCGGGAAGGGCAGGTGAGCTTGCAGGGCCACGACCTGGGCCGGGGTATGGTTGGACACCCCAAACTCGGCAACCTTACCTTGCTTGCGTAGGTTTTCGAAGATGCGCGCAATCTCGGCAGGGTGGGCCAAATGGTCAGGGCGGTGGATTTGCCAGAGCTCGACCCGCTCCACGCCCATACGGGTTAGAGACGCCTCGACAGCGGACACGAGGTATTCCGGGCTCGAGTTGTAGGGCGTGCCCATCTCAATGCCGCCCTTGGTGGCCAGGGTGAAGCGGTTGCGCAGGCTGGGAGCCTCGGCCAGCACCTTGCCTAACAAGAGCTCTGCCGCGCCGAAGGGCTCATTATTATCGGGGCCATAGATGTCGGCGGTGTCCAGCAGGTCGATGCCGGTTTCCAGAGCGGTCTCCACCAGGGTTCGGGCGGCCTTCACATCGGTTCCCCGGAAACGCCACATGCCCCAGGCCAAAGGTGACACTGTGATCGCACTCTTGCCGAGCGCGCGTCGCCCGTGCGACAGGCCAGCTTCAATTTGGGTCATCAGCACCCTCCCATTGGACACTCAAGGATCGCGAGCATGGATCAGCTTCGCTTCGGCATTGTTGGCGTTGGAATGATGGGTCGCGAGCATATTCGCAACCTGAAACTCCATCCAGAGGCGCAGATTGTCGCCCTGCAGGACCCGGTAGCTGACAGTCGCGAGCGTGGGGTCAAGCAGTTGGGTCAGCCGGTTGCCACCTACGAGACCGTTGAGCAGATGCTGGCGGAGGGTCAACTCGACGCCGTGTTGGTCGTCTCGCCGAACTATACGCACCGCAAGGTTCTGGAGCCGCTGTTCGCCGCTGGCCTGAACATCCTTTGCGAGAAGCCACTTTGCACCACGGTGGAAGACGCGCGCTGGGCAGCTGAACAGGCCAAGGCCCACAAGGCGGTGTTCTGGACCGGCATGGAGTATCGTTTCATGCCCCCGGCCGCCCGCTTCATCACAGCGATCCAGCGCGGCGATGTGGGTCGGCTGGTGCAGTTCTCGATCCGCGAGCACCGCTTTCCGTTCCTGGAAAAGGTGGGCGACTGGAACCGTTTTTCACGCAACACGGGCGGCACGATGGTGGAAAAGTGCTGCCACTTCTTCGACCTGATGCGGTTGGTGGTCGGGGCCGAACCGGTTCGGGTATTCTGTTCGGGGGCCATGGACGTCAATCACCTGAACGAACGCTATGGCGGCGAGCAGCCCGACATCATCGATAACAGCTTTACCGTTGTGGATTTCGCCAATGGCGTCCGGGCCATGTTGGACCTCAACATGTTCGCCGAGGGTTCTGAGGAGCAAGAAGCTTTGACCGCAGTGGGTGATAAGGCCAAGCTTGAGGCCTTCATCCCGTCCGGCGACCTGGTGCATTCGCCCCGCGTGCCGCTTGGCCAGCCCAAGCAGGTGGTCCGGACCCATGTCCCGGTGGATCCAACCATCTTGAAGGCCGGCACCCACCATGGCTCGACCTACTACCAGATTGAGGCGTTCATCGATGCCGTGCGGGGGCGCGGACCGGTGCAGGTCACCGCCGACGACGGCCTGCGCGCGGTGGCTATGGGGGCTGCGGCAGAGACCAGTGCGCGCGAAAAGCGTGTGGTCGAGATGTCCGAGCTTGGTTTTTAATTTGCGCAGCAAGCGCTTCTGGGGATGATCGGGGTTCGGGGCGGAAACCATGGACTTTGATCAACAGCGGCGACATTTCGCCAGCCAAGGCTACGCCATCTTTGAGCGCGTGCTTGAAGGGGACTTGCTGACCCTGTTGCGCGCTCAGTGCGCCGCCTTCGTGGCCCGGGAAGATGCTCGCATGGACGCGGCCGGGGTCGACAGTCTGGGGATCAGTCACCGGGGCAAGCGATACTTCGCCAATGAGTGCCAGCGCGACCAACCCGCTCTACGCCAGATGCTGTTTAGCTCGGTGATGGCCGATGTCTGCCGCGCGACCCTAGGCGACGACGCCTACTTCTTTTTCGATCAGTATGTGGTCAAGGGGCCAGACGGCGGTCTGCCGTTCGCCTGGCATCAAGACAGTGGCTATGTGGTGGGCAATGGCGGACCGATTGACCATGCACCTTATCTTACCTGTTGGTGCCCGCTCGACGATGTGACCCTCGAAAACGGAACGATCCGTGTATTGCCGTTCTCTGAAGTTCCGAGCTCTCGCGATTGGATTTTGCCGCACGAACGTCAGGCCGGGACCAATGACCTGGTCGGCTGGCGCGGCAACGAGCAGGGCGTGGCGATCGAGGTGCCAGCCGGCAGCGTCGTGGCCTTCTCCAGCCACCTGCTGCATGCGAGTGGGGCCAATCAGACGGCGGACATGCGCCGAGTGTATTTGGCGCAATACACCCCTGAAGTGATGCTCAACCCCAGCACCCGGCGCCTGCGCCGCAATGCCATTCCTTTGATCTTGGACGGCGCACAGGTGAATCATGGCTGATGCCCCCCCCACCAGCGCCGCCGAGCGCCGCCGCTGGCTTCTGCTCGGTTTGGTTATTCTGGCGGGCATACTGAACTATGTGGACCGCCAAGTGATCGCGGTGCTCAAGCCTCTGATCGAAGTCGATATGGGCTGGACTGACGCTGATTATGGCCGGCTCGCCTCGCTGTTCCAGCTAGCCGCAGCCTTGGCCTATATCGGCACGGGCTGGATCGTTGACCGGATGGGGGTCAAGTGGGCCACGCCGGCTGGCGTCGCGGCCTGGAGCTTGGCAGCCATGGCCCATGGCTGGGCCATGACCATGGGCCAGTTTTCCGCCGCCCGGATTGCCTTAGGCGCGACGGAATCTATGGGCACGCCCTCTTTTGTGAAAACCATCGGCTCGGTGTTCTCGGCCAAGATGCGCTCCGTCGCCTTTGGCATTTCCAACGGCGCGGGGAATGTGGGAGCGATCATTACACCCTTGATCTTACCGGCCCTAGCCGCCGCTATCGGTTGGCGCGGATCCTATGTGGTGGTGGGTGCGATCGGTTTTATCTGGGTGCTGATGTGGATGGCGGTTACGCGCGGTGTGACCTTCGTCAACACCGCCGACACGGGAAAGCCGCGCAACACGGGGACTGATCTCAAGGTCATGTTCTCTGACCGGCGTACCTGGGGTTTGGCGGGGGCCAAGGCCATGTCGGATCAGGTTTGGTGGCTGCTCTTGTTCTGGGCCCCAGATTTCTTCCATCGGGTGTTCGGCTTGAGTGTCGCCCAATTGGGGGTCCCCTTGGCAGTGGTCTACGGCATGGCAGCGATCGGCTCGGTCAGCGCCGGTTGGATCGCCTCTCGACTCATGGCGCGAGGCTATAGCCTCAACACCGTGCGCAAGGGCATGATGCTGGTCTGTGCCCTGTTGGTGACGCCGGTCCCCCTTGCCATCTACGCGCATAATCTGTGGGTGGCCGTGGGCCTTTTGGGCCTGACGCTTGCCGCGCATCAGGGCTTCTCAGTCAGCATATTCTCGACCATTGCAGACATCATTCCCAAGGCTCGAGTCGGCACGGTGACCAGTTTCGGGGCGCTTTGCGGAAACTTCGCCGGGATGGGCATTGTGTTGTTGGCCGGTGAGTTGCTGACGGCTGGCAAGGGCTATGCTCCGCTGCTGATCATTGCAGCCTGCTCTTATCTCGCGGCGCTAGCTTGGTTCCAGCTGTGGTTGCCGCGATTGGAAATCGCCGAGCCCGACACAGAACTGCCTATTGCTCAAGCAAGTTGATAGGGCCTGTAACAAAAATGACACATAAGTTTGAGCGATTTGGGGGTATCGGACGCTCTTGATCTACCGGCGGTACAGCCGGGATGAAGGGGAACAATATGTCCGATACCATCCAGGCTCGCAAAGCCGCCTATCTCCGCTCGCTCCTGATGACCGCTGCGGTTGTCATGATCGCCCAAACCGGCACGGCGTTCGCCGCTGACGCCGTTGCTGACAGCACCACCGTCGAAGAAGTCACCGTCACCGCACGGTTCCGCGAAGAAACCTTGAGCTCGGTGCCCGTGGCCGTCAGCGTCATCAGCGGCGATGAGGTTGCCGCCAAGAACCTGAACAATCTGCAGGATATTGCCCAAACCATCCCCACCGTCGACTTCCGGGCTGGCGCGTCCAACAAGGACCGCACCGTTTTTATCCGCGGCGTTGGCACCATCACGACCTCACCCGGCGTTGAGCCCTCTGTTTCTACCGTGATCGACGGCGTGGTTCTGGCGCGTCCCGGTCAGTCGACCCTGGACTTGATGGATCTTGAGCGCATCGAAGTGCTTCGCGGTCCGCAAGGCACGCTGTTTGGCAAGAACGCCTCGGCCGGTGTGGTCAACATCATCACCAAGAGCCCGACCAATGAGCTGCACGGCTATGCCGACATCTCCCTCTTCGACGGCACCGAAAAGCGTGTGAAGGCTTCTCTGTCTGGCCCGCTGGGTGACAAGCTAACGGGCTTGATCTCGGTCGTCGGTGCCAACTTCACCGGCAACGTGCAAGACGTTGTCCACGGCGGCAAGGTCAATGGCTACGCCCACGAGGGCGTCCGCGTTAAGTTCATCGCTACGCCAACCGATGACCTGACCCTGACCTTTGGGGCTGACACGGTGGCTGGCAAAGAGAGCCTGCCGACAGGTGTTTTCGTGTCCACAGGTCGTGTGGCCTATCCCAGCGGTGTGTTCACTAACAACGCGGCTTTGGCGACTCTGTTGACCAGCTACGGCGTCGCCGCAGGCCCGAACAACACGAAAGCTGTTGCTGGCTTGGGTAGCACTGTGAAGGACCGTAACGGCGGTTTGAACCTGCAGGCGGACTATAAGTTGGGCGATTTCGTCCTGAGCTCCATCACCGGCTACCGGTTCTGGAAGAATCATCAGAACCAAGACTTCGACAATCTGCCGGCTTTGACCGCCTCCTTCCCGGACGTTCGGGATGACGGCATCGTTGATTTCACCCAGCGCAGCCAAGAATTCCGGATCACTTCGCCGACAGGTGGGTTTTTCGACTATGTGGCCGGTCTTTACTATATGGGCGCGGACACCGATGAGACCTATTTCCGGCAAGTTTCGCGCGTTGTGGGCGGTGCCATTGTCAACGACAACGGCCTAGCCAAATACGGCGTTCGAGGCCGTAATTTCGCTGCCTATGGCGAAGGAAACTTCAACTTCACCCCGCAGTTCCGGGGCGTGATCGGCGGCCGCTTGATCCGTGACGAAGTGTCCTACTATCACAACCGCCAGTCCACCGTCGTCGCAGCAATCACCGGGGTACGACCCAACCACGTTAGCAAAGGTTCGATCTCTGAGGATGGGTGGAGTGGTCGCGTTGGTCTGCAATACGACATCTCTGACAACATGATGGTCTATGCGACCGCATCGCGCGGCTATAAAGGCCCGGCCTTCAACACCTTCTTCAACATGCAATTGATCGACGAAATCGTGCTGAAGCCTGAAACCTCGAAGTCCTATGAACTTGGCATTAAGGGCAGCCTTTTCGACGGAAAACTGCAGGGCGCAATTGCTCTCTACGACACCAAGTTCGATAACTATCAGGCCAACTTCACCGATACGGTTGGCACGCCACCGGCGCTCGTTACCCGACTGATCAATGCCGGCAAGGTCTCGTCCAAGGGTATTGAGGGTGATTTCACCGCCCGTCCGATGTCTGGCCTACGTCTCAGCTTTGCTTTCGCCAGCACGGATGCTCAGGTCGACAACTTTAATTGCCCGGTCGGTTCACCGGTGAGCTGCAACATCAATGGCAAGCCTTTGCCCTTCGCGCCGAAGCTGAAGACCCACAGCGAAATTGAGTACACCACCAGCCTGAACTCAGCCTTCGATGTCCGACTTGGTGCTGACTATAGTTGGAAGGACGATACTCAATACGCCCTGGCGTCGACGGCTGACACGATCCAGCCCGCTTACGGTATCTGGAACGCGAGTGTTGCACTCATTGGCGTCGACAATGGTCTGACGGTGCGCGCCCTGGTCAAGAACATCGGCAACGAGCACTACTCGCCTGCGATCGGCGGCGGCAACCTTGGCGGTCTTGTCCGCTTTGTGCCCCGCGACAATGATCGTTACTGGGGTGTGAGCCTTCGCAAGGAATTCTAAAACCTTGAGGGTGGGCGCGGTTGCCTGCGCCCACCACCTCAGAGCCGTAACACCTGCTTGGCGATGATGTTGCGTTGAATTTCGTCAGTGCCGCCAGCAATGCTGGCCGCGCGCGCTTCGTAGTAGCGTTCGTTCTCCTTCAAGACCCAGTGGTGTCCGGGGTGATCGGCCGGGCCATTGATCTTCGGAAACCAAGGTGCCGCATAGGGCCCCGCGCATTCCATGAAGAATTCTGTCATCCGCTGAACGATGTCGGTGCCCTTGAGTTTCAGCATCGAGGATTGCGCGCCCGGAGCCGATCCGGCCTGTACTTCCCAGAGCGTACGCAACTCCGTCATTTCCAGCGCTTTGAGTTCGATCTCAGCTAGGGCTACGCGGGCGGCAAACCCGGGATCATCCATCAGGGTCTCGCCGACGGAGCCTGGAATTTGCGACGCCGCCGCGCGGATCCTCGCCACCATATCGAGCGAAAGGGAAACGAAGGCCTGACCGGTGCGTTCATGGGTCAGCAGGCCCTTGGCATAGGTCCACCCCTCGCCTTCAACGCCGATGCGGTTGGCGACCGGGACTTTGACGTCATCAAAGACCACTCGGTTGAACGGGTGCGTGCCATCGATGGAGATGATTGGGATGATCGAAATTCCGGGCGACTTCATGTCGATCAGTAGGAAAGTGATACCGGCCTGCGGCTTGTTGCCGGTCGCGGTGCGGGTCAGGCAGAACATCCAGTCGGCGGTGTGCGCCCCGCTGGTCCACACCTTTTCGCCGGAAACCACATAATGCTCCCCTTCCAGGGTCGCTTTGGTGCGAAGGGAGGCGAGGTCGGAGCCCGAGCCGGGTTCGGAATAGCCCTGACACCATCGCACTCGGTTTTCCAAGATATCGGGCAGGAACTGGTCTTGCTGCGCCTTCGAGCCATAGCCGAATAGGACCGGGGCCAGCATCCCCATGCCCATGCCGCCGACCTGGGGCGGCAGGCCGGCCGCCGTAGTTTCCCGTTCCCAGATGAAGTTCTTGGAGGGTGACCACCCCGGTCCACCAAACTCCACCGGCCACTTGTTCACCGACCAACCCTTGGAGGCCATCGCCTTGCGCCAACGCTCCTCGTGCTCCCGGCTGCCATCATAGTCGTGCAGGGGAAAGGCGTCGGCGATCAGAGCCCGTACTGCGGTGCGGAATGCCAAATCGTCAGGAGTGAACTCAAGGTCCATGGACACCCTCAACTGCTATTGTAGGGTCAAAGGATAGAAGCCCCGCGCAGAGGGTCAATGAATGAGGAAGCCATGTCGAACGATGCCCCCTTTGCGATTCAAGTGGCTGACGGCGTCAGCGCTGGTCCGGTTCGTCATCCGACCAATTTCTCCAAAGGAGCCAAGGGCTCGATCCACGACGATGACCGCGCGCGCGAACTCGGCTTTCGCGGCGGCACGGTGGCCGGAAATATTCACTTCGAACAGTTTCCACCGCTGCTAGAGGCGGCATTGGGGGCGGAATGGCGGCGAAACGGCAATCTCTCGCTCTATTTTCTCAATGCCACGAGTGACATGGAGCCGGTGCAGGCTTTTGTTGGCGCACCAGAGGCGCGTATCGAAGGGGGCTTGCGCGCCAAGGTTTGGATGGAAACACCTGAAGGCGTTCGGGTCTGCGAAGGCACCGCAGCGGTGGGTCCGCCGGATATGGACTCAGAGCTGCGTAATCGCATTAGGGCTGCCCGGCCCGCCACAGATTTGCGGATTCTGGCTGGTTCTAAGGTCGGCGATAAGGTCACAGACATCCCGTCGCGCCAGGAGAGCGAGAAGACCAGCCCCCGGGTCGAGAACATCACCGAGACCTTGGATATTTATACCGATGCGTCGATCCTGGGAGGGTTGGTCGCCGCCCCTTCAGCCGCCATTGACGCCTTGCGCCCGGTGGAGGGGCCGCTGTTCAATGCCAACGGTGAGTTTGTCGGCATGTTCGGGGCCATCGAGCTGCAGTTCATCAACGGGCCGATCTTTATTGACCGCAACTATCTCTGTGACGCCGAGATCCTGGCCCTGTCAGAATCCCCCAAGACCGAGACCGCTTGGTTTGAGAGCACACTGAAGCCTGTCGGCGGTGGTGATCCCGTTGCCAAGATGATCATGCTGACCCGCCTGCTGAAGGGGTCCTCGCCGCTCTGGAACTAGGTGCCATACTGCCAAAGGAGACGACTTAAATGGAAACGACTCTGGATGGGACGATTAGCGGCCCCGTCCGCCGCCCCACCAATGCTTCGCGCGATGCCAAGGGCTCAATCCATGACGATGCCACGGCTCAGAAGCTCGGCTTCAAGGGCGGCACGGTGGCTGGCAGCATCCACATGGAGCAGTTCTCGCCCTTGTTGGCACAGGCTCTGGGTGACGACTGGTACCGGACCGGGTCGCTTTCAACTTATTTTCTAAACGCCACCACGGATGGCGAGCCGGTCCAAGCCTTTGTTGGTCAGGTAACTGATCGGCCGGAGGGTGGGCGTCGGGCAGAGGTCTGGATGTTGGATGAAGCCACAGGTTTGAGAGTTCTTGAGGGCAGTGCCAGCGTTGGCCCGGCTGACGAAGCGTCTAACTTGCGGGTTCGGATTCCGGCGGTGCGCCCGCCGGGAGAGCTACGCCTTCTCAGCGCATCCAAAGTGGGAGATGGTGTCAGCGATGTTCCCGTTCGTGTGACACTGGAGAGATCGCTCGAGCGGGTGACCTTGATCACCGAAGACCTGCCCGCCTATCACGAACCAAGTGTGTTTGGCGAAATCGTCTGTGCACCGACCATGGTGGTGGATGCCATGCGGTCTGTGGAGGTCCCGCTTTGGCGGCCGACTTCGAACTATGTGGGCCTGTTCGGTGCCATCGAAGTGCAGATGTTGGACGGCCCGATGTTCGTGGATCACGACTATTTCTGCGACGGCAAGGTGCTGGCCCTGTCCGACTCTCCCAAAACCGAGGTGATTTGGTACGAAACCACGTTGAAGGATGCCAAAGATAAGC